>NZ_BDLQ01000058.1:144376-153352 GCF_002049255.1 Carboxydocella sp. ULO1
TTTTTCAGAAAGCATGGGTATATGGCCGTTTACGGAAATATTAACCATATCTTCTTTAATTACCCCTAGCCGGTATTCAGACTTGACCACAGCCGGGACACCAAACAGTACGTCCTGCAAGTCAGTAGACAGGTGCAGCCCTGCATACCCATCAGTCAAGGCTACCCGTATTGCACCTAACAGGAGGTTAACCGGATCGGCATCACATCCCATGGCCTGCCGGTTGACGGCATTAGTTACCTCCAGATGGGCATTAACAGGCAAAACATTTAAACTCTGCCATCTTTTTACAGTCTTTGGTTGAGCCTTGATTTTTAACCAGGGGAGTACGCCAAATTGCTGCTGGAAGTTTTCCAGGGCCTTAAGAGCCACCTCCCTGGCTACCTCCTTAATTTCCCTGCCATCAACTGTCAGACCTAACCTGGCGGCAATATCCAGCAGTTTATCAGGGTTGCTGATACTATAGGGCGCCTTTCCTTCAGCAGTTTCCAGCAGGGTTAATGCTACCTCTCTGGCATGCTCTATATGGGGAGCCGCTCCCTCAGTAACCAGGGTCAAGAAATTCCGTGCAACTATAGCATCAGCCGTTGCCCCACAAACTCCCGCCTGAGGTCCCTTGCCTCCGGGAACAATTCGGCAGGGTCCCTCCAGACAGCGTTTACAACAAACCCCTAATAGCCCAAATTTACAACGAGCACCCATCGCCTCACTTCGGTCAAAAGCAGTCTCCACACCATCTTCCCGGGCTTTAAGCAACATTTCCTGAACCCCGGTGTCCAGACTTAACTCTTCTACGTTGTGAACAGTTTTGCTCATATTTTTAGCCTCCTTTCAATGAACTTTCAAAAAATTTATGCTATTTTTACTTTAGCGAAGAATTAAAAAAAAAATCTGTCGGGTAGCCGACAGTTTTCAAAAAAAATTCAGCCATGCTTTTTTGCGGTATCGCAACACATTGCATAAAAAAAAGAGCGAAATAGCATTTTCGCTCCCTCATTAGAAACCTGAAGATATTTCCTGTAATCTTTTCAAGTCTTTAACCAAAATAGTTCGCCGACTCAATTTTTCTAAAATACCCGATTTTCTCAGATCATTTAAAAGAACTGAAACCGTTTGACGGGTAGCCCCCAGAACCAGAGCAATTTCTTCAGTAGTTAAGCCCAGCTCTAACTTGATTCCTTGTTCTACCGTCACGCCTCTGTCCTTCACAGCTTGAACCAAAAATTCCGCCAATCTTAGATGGGTGTCTTTAAAAACCAAACCATTAATTATCGTAATTGAGTTTTTCAGCAAATCCCCCAGCACATTAACCATATTTAAACCAAAAGCAGGAAACTCGGCAATAATCTTTTTAAAATTACGGACATCGGTAACCAGTATAGTTGTGTCTTCCATTGCCTGGGTAAAAGCCCGGGTATGTGTACTGTATATATCACCCGCCTCCAAAATGGACAGGGTAAATTCTTTATCCTCATAAGCCAGGTAAACCCTGATTTTCCCCGATTTCACCAAAAACACCAGATTTTTCTCGTCGTTCGGTGAAAAAAGTATTGCCTTTTTAGAAAACTGTTGTTCCCGAAACTCTTTCAAGAACCGGGCATACTCCGGCGAACTCAGGACTTCCAACAAGTTAATGTCTGTTAACCTCATTCTGGTTGGCATAGTCCTTCCCCCCTCAGTATTACATGGGCGGCCTTTATGGACATTATATCAGATTTTGTTTCCATTACCAACTGGCCAATTTATTGCCAGCAGAGAAGAAAACATTGAGTTGGAGTAGCAAGTGGGGCGAGGGCGGAGTACCCAGGGTGATCAGCCCCAGTACTGGCCGCCCGGAAAATAAGGCATGTTCGACGACTATATAGCGTCGATAGCGCGCCAGCAACAGATTGTTGAGACCTCCTGCCGCTGCCAGGGCCAAATCGGCCTCCAAAGTTTTAACTCTGTACACCAGGGGTATTCGACACCGTTGCAGGATATCCTTGCCAAAAATTGCAGCAAATTTCGCCATCAGCATAAAAAGCTTTTATCCTGTGGCAGCCCCATTTCCAGCTGTTCACTCACTGAGTTCAGAAACTCTTCATCAAAACCAGGGGCCTCTGCCAGCCTCGCCCGCATGGTGGTAAGGTCACTATCGGAAAAAGCAGTATAAACCCACCAGAGCAAATCTGTTCGGGCTTTCTCCAGTTCCAGCTGCTGATAATTACTCCAGGCCCGGCGCAAATAGGCCTCAGCATAGCCAGGGTCCAGCTCAAGGGCCAGGGAGTAAAATTCTGTTGCCTGTTTCAGTTCTCCCAGCTCTTCGTACATCAGGCCCAAGTTGAAATAGGCCGCCGGATCCTCCGGATGTTGCTGCAGATAATTTTCCGCAGCCAGCAAAGCATCCTCCACTCGTCCCAGCCGGTATAACGCCAGGCCTTTCAACCACCAGAAACGGTCCTCATCCGGCCTTCTTGCCAGCAGCCATTCACTATCCTCCAGTGCCCCCTCCCAGTCTTCCAGTTCCAGCCGGCAAAAAGCCCGTTGCTCATGGGCGGCAAAATAATCGGGGTAAAGCTCCAGGGCCAGGTTGAAGGCCCGTTCTGCCGCATCATAGTGGCCCATTCCCGCCAGAACCACACCCGTACCAAATTCCACCCGGCTTTTTTCTTCATCAGTCAGGGCTGCCTGCCGGGCCTCTTCCAGGTCAGCCAGAGCTCCCTCAAAATCTTTTTGCAAGAAACGGACATAACTGCGTCGGTAGTAGAGGTCAGTCTTTTCCTCTAGCTCCAACGCCTTAGTATAATCCCCTTCCGCCTCCTGGTTTCGCTCTAGCAGTTCGTAAACCTCTGCCCGCAGTACATAGTTAACCGCATCAAAAGGTTCCAGCTCCAGCAAGGTCTGACAGTACTGCAGAGCCTTTTCCAGTTGCATCTGTTCCAGCGCCAGGCGCGCCAGCCAGAAATAGACCACCGGCAATTCGGGATACTGCTCCCTGGTTGTAAGCAACAGCTGTTCAGCCTCTGCCATTTCCCCCTCCTCGAAAAGAATAATTGCCTTCTTCATTGCCAGCGGCCAGGCCTGAGGATGTTTTTTTAGCTCACGGTCCAGTAAACGCAAGGCTTTTTCCGGTTCATACCGTAATAAATAATTATTTACTTTCTTCATAACCTTTTCGATAAATAGCTCATCCAGTTTCATCTTACTGCTCCTTATTTATTCCTTATATCTGGTATAATATAAAAAAAAGCGAAAGGAGGCAACTGCCTTAAACCTTTTCGCTCCCCGTGGTATTTCCTTCTTAGCAATTGTTTTTTCTGAATTAATCCGCAAACAGTTCCCGGGT
Source organism: Carboxydocella sp. ULO1 (assembly GCF_002049255.1). NCBI lineage: Bacteria > Bacillati > Bacillota > Clostridia > Eubacteriales > Clostridiales Family XVI. Incertae Sedis > Carboxydocella > Carboxydocella sp. ULO1. Next base: position 147,702 of record NZ_BDLQ01000058.1, read on the forward strand.
ATCAATGCTCAATTCCGGGAACAAGCCAGGTTGGGCGATTTCCCCTTCCCGGATCACGATTGGGGCCCCATAACCTCCTTGCTCTCCCAGGCGATACACCAGGATATGGCGGGAATCAGGGTTGACGATCCAGTACTCACGAACTCCGAATCGTTCATAAAGATTCAACTTGCGCACATAATCATGGGAGGCATGGGAGGGGGAAACCACCTCAATAATCCAGTCCGGGGCCCCCAGACAGCCTTTATCATCTAGTTTGGTACGGTCACAGATGACGCTGATGTCAGGCTGTACTACATTGCGGCAGTTTTCCTCGGTTTCTCCTTCCTCCGGCAGCCTGACATCAAAAGGGGCTACATAGACTTTGCATGTCCCATTCTGCTGTAAATATGAATAGATTTTATTAAACAGATAGCCCGCTATTTCCTGATGACGCCGGGAAAGAGCCGCTACCATGGCATAGGCCTGCCCGTCGATGATTTCCCATCTTTCTCCTTCCGGCAATTTGAGGTAGTCCTGATAGGTTTTAATACGGTATTGCACAGCGCTTTCGGAAAAATGGTTATCCGACATGATCATACCCCCATTTCCCTATTCCGCAAACAGTTCCGGGCTGTCAATGTTCAATTCCGGGAACAAGCCAGGTTGGGCGATTTCCCCTTCCCGGATCATGATTGGGGCACCATAACCTCCTTGCTCTCCCAGGCGATACACCAGGATATGGCGGGAATCAGGGTTGACGATCCAGTACTCCCGTACCCCGAATCGCTCATAAAGATTCAGCTTGCGCACATAATCATGGGAGGCATGGGAGGGGGAAACCACCTCAATAATCCAGTCCGGAGCCCCCAGACAGCCTTTATCATCCAGTTTGGTACGGTCACAGATGACGCTGATGTCCGGCTGTACTACATTGCGGCAGTTTTCCTCGGTTTCTCCTTCCTCCGGCAGCCTGACATCAAAAGGGGCTACATAAGCTTTACATATCCCCTTTTTCATCAAAAAAGGTTTGATTATAGCGATTAGATTAGTCACTATCTCCTGATGGCGCCGGGAAGGAGCCGCTACCATCGCATATGCTTGTCCGTCAATGAGTTCCCATCTTTCTCCTTCCGGCAATTTTAGGTAGTCTTGATAGGTTTTAATACGGTATTGCACAGCGCTTTCGGAAAAATGGTTATCCGACATGATCATACCCCCATTTCCCTATTCCGCAAACAGTTCCCGGCTGTCAATGTTCAATTCCGGGAACAAGCCAGGTTGGGCGATTTCCCCTTCCCGGATCATGATTGGGGCACCATAACCTCCTTGCTCTCCCAGGCGATACACCAGGATATGGCGGGAATCAGGGTTGACGATCCAGTACTCCCGTACCCCGAATCGTTCATAAAGATTCAGCTTGCGCACATAATCATGGGAGGTATGGGAGGGGGAAACCACCTCAATAATCCAGTCCGGGGCCCCCAGACAGCCTTTATCATCCAGTTTGGTACGGTCACAGATGACGCTGATGTCCGGCTGTACTACATTGCAGCAGTTTTGCTCGGTTTCTCCTGCATCGATCAGTCTGACATCGAAGGGGGCCACATAGACCTGGCAGTTTCCTTTCTGCTTCAGGTAAGAGTGGATGGTGCTCGCCAGCTCGAGAACTATTTGTTGATGCTGCCAGGATGGGGCAGCTACCATAGCATAGGCTTGGCCGTCGATGATTTCCCATCTTTCTCCTTCCGGTAATTTAAGGTAGTCTTGATAGGATTTAATTCGGTATTGCACAGCGCTTTCGGAAAAATAGTTGTCAGGCATAGTTTATTCCCTCCATCTGTTTTTATCTTATCATTTTTTTCCATCAGATGCTATAGATATGCAAAAAATCCCATCTCCTTTCTCAAGAGATGGGATTTTTCCTGTTATCTTAACGCTTTTGCCCCAATATCCCTTCTGTATTGCATACCCCGGAAACTGATGCACTCCACGCCCTGGTAGGCCTTCTGAATCGCCTCTTCGATGTTTGCCCCCAGGGCCGTCACCCCCAGCACCCGGCCCCCGGCCGTGAGGATGCGTTCACCTTCGGCCATTGTCCCGGCATGGAAAACCAGCGCCCCTGTCGCTGCCGCTTCAGCCAGGCCCTGGATTTCATCCCCTTTAGTAATGGGACCGGGATAGCCTTCTGCCGCCATTACCACACATACCGCCGCTTCCGGCTTCCACTGAATCTGGATTTCATCCAGACGGCCATCGATCACCGCCTCCATGATTTCCACCAGGTCAGTCTCCAGCCGGGGCAGGACAGCCTGGGTTTCCGGATCACCGAAACGGGCATTGTATTCCAGCACTTTCGGACCATCTTTGGTCAACATCAGCCCGGCATACAATACCCCTTGATAGGGACGGCCATCTGCCGCCATCCCCTGGATGGTGGGCAGGAGTATTTCCCGTTCCACTACCGCCGCTACCTCGGGCGTGTAGATGGGGGCCGGGGAGTAGGCCCCCATGCCGCCGGTGTTGGGCCCCTGGTCGCCGTCAAAAATACGCTTGTGGTCCTGGGCGGAAACCATGGGAATAACGGTGCGACCATCGGTAAAGGCCAGGATGCTCACTTCCTGTCCTTCCAGGTATTCTTCCACCACCACCCGGTCCCCGGCAGAACCAAAGGCCCTTTCTCCCATAATCAGGTCCACGGCAGCTTCCGCTTCCGCCAGAGTCCGGGCCACGATTACCCCCTTGCCTGCCGCCAGACCATCGGCCTTAACTACGCAGGGAGCCCCCAGCTGGCGGATAAAGGCTTTGGCTGGTTCCGCCTCGGTAAAAACCCGATAAGCTGCCGTCGGGATGTTGTATTTGGCCATCAAATCCTTGGCCAGGGCCTTGCTGCCTTCCAGTTCAGCGGCAGCCCGGGTAGGGCCGAAAATCCTCAGCCCTTCCGCCCGGAAAGCATCCACAATCCCGGCCATCAAAGGCGCTTCCGGCCCCACCACAGTTAAGTTTATACCTTCTTCTCTGGCAAAGGCCAGCAGTTTTTCCACATCATCAGCGGCAATCTCTACACATTCAGCCAGGGCTTTAATGCCCGCATTGCCCGGCGCACAATAGATTTTTTCCACTCTGGGACTCTGAGCGATTTTCCAGACCAGGGCATGTTCCCGGCCGCCTCCGCCTATAACCAGCACTTTCAAGATCCCTTACCTCCTCAGTGTTTGAAATGCCGCACTCCCGTCAGTACCATTACCAGGCCCAACCGGTCAGCCGCTGCGATTACTTCCTCATCCCTGAGGGCCCCACCGGTCTGAATGATAGCACTGATTCCGGCCCGGGCTGCCAGTTCCACCGTGTCGGGGAAGGGGAAGAAAGCATCTGAAGCCAGGACCGCCCCGGCTGCCTTTTCGCCGGCCTGTTCCAGGGCAATGCGGGCCGCACCCACCCGGTTCATCTGACCAGCTCCGACTCCCAGGGTAACGCCCCCTTTGGTAACCACGATAGCATTGGATTTAACATGCTTGACCACTCGCCAGGCAAACAGCATTTCCTCGATTTGCTCCGGTGTGGGCTGTTTCTGGCTCACTACCCGCAGATCAGCAGCAGTTATTTCTCTTGTATCAGCTTCCTGGACCAGGAGACCGCTGCCTACTACCCGCAGGTCATAGGGAAATACGGTGGCATTCCCGGCAGGCATAACCAGTAAGCGCAGGTTGGATTTGGCTGCCAGGATGGTTTTGGCCTCTTCACTAAAGGCAGGGGCAGCAATCACTTCCAGAAAGATTTCCGTCAGCTCTCTGGCCGTTTCTCCATCCACTTCCCGGTTAAGGGCAACTATCCCGCCAAAAGCGGAAACCGGGTCAGCCTGCAGGGCCTTGCGGTAGGCAGTGGCAATATCTTCGGCAATAGCTGCTCCGCAAGGATTGTTGTGTTTAACAATCACCGCCGCCGGCTGGGTAAATTCCTGGACCAGATTCCAGGCCGCCTGGGTGTCCAGCAGGTTATTGAAGGACAGTTCCTTGCCCTGCAGCTGTTCCGCCCCGGCTACTCCGGAGGCAGCATAGCCGGGCAGGCGATAAAAGGCTGCCTGCTGCTGGGGATTTTCGCCATAACGTAGCGTCTGCACCTTGTTGCCGGCCAGAATCAAGTCTTCTGTCAGCAATCCCGGCCGTTCCCCGGCCTGGCCAAACAGATACTGGCTGATCATGGCATCATACTGGGCCGTATGGCAATATGCTTCCGCTGCTAGCTGGCGGCGCATAACCAAAGGCACTTCCCCTTCTTCCCGCAAATAGTTAAGGACCTGGGAATAGCGCTGGGGATTGACTACAATCACCACGCTCTCGTGGTTTTTGGCGGCAGCCCGTACCATGGCCGGGCCCCCGATATCGATATTCTCGATGGCTTCCTCCAGAGTCACTCCCGGCTTGCTGATGGTTTGCCGGAAGGGATAGAGGTTAACAGCCACCAGATCAATAGTCCCGATTCCCTGTTCGGCCAGCTGGGCCAGGTGTTCCGGCGTGCGCCGGGCCAGGATGCCCCCATGGATTTTGGGGTGCAGGGTTTTTACCCGTCCATCCAGAATCTCAGGAAAACCGGTAATTTCACTGACATAGGTTACGGGAATTCCCGCTTCCTTGATGGTCTTATAAGTACCTCCGGTGGAAACCAGTTCCCAGCCCAGTTCTACCAGACCCCGAGCCAGTTCCGTCACCCCGGTTTTATCAGAAACGCTGATCAGCGCTCGTTTCATCAGAAAGCCTCCTTTCTGTCCTGCAGCTCAATCTGTACCCGCCGCCCTACTATCTTTACTCTGCCTTCGGCAATCAAATTGACTGTCCGGGGCAGAAGTTTATGTTCCTCAGCCAGAATCCGGGCCGCCAGCTCAGCTGCCGTATCCCCTTCCTCCACCGGCACGGCTGCCTGCAGGATGATGGGCCCGCTATCCAGCCCCTCATCAACGAAATGCACCGTGCATCCACTGATTTTTACCCCGTATTCCCAGGCCTGGCGCTGGGCCTCCAGCCCGGGAAAAGCGGGCAACAACGAAGGATGGATATTGATAATCCGCTCCGGGTAGGCTGCCAGCAGCACCGGTCCCACCAGGCGCAAATAACCAGCCAGCACTACCAGTTCCACTCCATTTTCCTTTAGCAGCCGGCAGATTTCCTGTTCATAGGCTGCTTTATCCGGATAAGCCCTGGGATCAACATGATAGGCAGGCACTCCGGCGGCCCTGGCTCGTTCTAAAGCCAGGGCCCCCGCCTTGTCGCTGATCACTACCGCCACTTCTGCTTTCAGTTCTCCCCGGCCCCGGGCATCCAGCAATGCCTGCAAATTTGAGCCCCGCCCGGAAACCAGCACTCCCAGTTTTAGCATCTCACACCACCTGCACTCCGGCCCCGGCTACCACCCGGCCGATGGTATAGACCTTTTCCCCGGCAGCCGTCAAACGGTCAGCGATGGCAGGCGCTTCCTCAGCCGCGACGATAGCCACCATGCCAATCCCCAGATTAAAGGTACGGGCCATTTCCTCTTTGGCTATATGCCCCAGCTTCTCAATCAAATCAAAAATCGGTGGAATCGGCCAGCTGCCGGCGGTTAACTCCACCCCCAGACCCGGCGGCAATACCCGCGGGATATTTTCCAGCAGTCCCCCGCCGGTAATATGGGCCAGG
>NZ_BDLQ01000058.1:153371-173535 GCF_002049255.1 Carboxydocella sp. ULO1
AGGAGGGAACGTACATAAATACGGGTAGGTTTCAGCAACTCCTCCCCTACAGTACAACCCAGTTCCGGCAGGTAGAGGTCAAGGTTCAGTCCGGCCCGCTCCAGCAAGACTTTACGGGCCAGGGAATAGCCATTGGAATGGAGACCGTGAGAAGCCAGGCCCAGCACCGTCATGCCTTCCCGCACCCGGGAGCCGTCGAGAATTTTCTCCTTATCCACCACTCCCACAGCAAAACCGGCCACATCATATTCTCCCGGCGGGTAAAAACCGGGCATTTCCGCCGTTTCGCCCCCGATGAGCGCACAGCCTGCCTCCCGGCAGCCTTCGGCAATGCCGCCAACAATAGCGGCTACCTGTTCCGGATCCAGTTTACCCACTGCCAGGTAGTCAAGGAAAAAGAGGGGTTCTGCCCCCTGGACCAGGATATCATTGACACACATGGCCACACAGTCGATGCCAATGGTGTCATGTTTATCCATCAGCATGGCCACCCGCAGCTTGGTCCCTACTCCATCAGTGCCGCTGACCAGCACCGGCTGCCGGTATTTGCTGATATCCAGGGCAAACAGCCCACCAAAGCCGCCGATATCTGTCAAGACTTCCGGTCGCATGGTTTTCCTGACTTTTTCCTTAATCAGTTCTACGGCGCGATTGCCGGCATCAATATCCACACCGGCTTCTTTATAGGTCAAGCCTTTCAACAGCAAGACCCCCCTTTTTCCAGAATGTGTTTCCCCGCTTCCGGCGGGATGGGGACGGGATATTGACCATTAAAACAGGCGGTACAGAAGCCCTGATTGACATCAGCCTGAAATACAGCCAGCAGGCCTTCCAGGCTGAGATAATGCAGGCTATCCACCCCGATATACTGGGCTATCTCTTCCACACTTTTCTGGGCAGCGATCAGTTCACTCCGTTCCGAAGTATCAATACCATAGTAACAGGGATGCAAAATGGGCGGACTGCTGATCAGCAAGTGAATTTCTTTCGCCCCCGCTTCCCGCAGCATTTTGACAATGCGGCGACTGGTCGTGCCCCGTACAATGGAGTCATCCACCAGCACCAGGCGCTTATCTTTCACTACCGAAATAATGGGATTGAGTTTTAACCGCACCGCCAGCTCCCTTAAGGCCTGAGATGGCTGGATAAAAGTGCGGCCAATGTAGCGGTTTTTCATCAGCCCTTCTTCAAAGGGCAGGCCCAGCTCTTCGGCATAGCCTCGCGCTGCTGCCGTGCCGGAATCAGGCACAGAAATGACCACATCTACATCCCGGGGAGCCTCCCGGGCCAGCTGCCGCCCCATCTGGCGCCGGCACCAGTTGACCCCGAAGCCATCAATGCGGCTGTCGGGCCGGGCAAAATAGATATATTCGAAAATGCAGGTCTGCTTCTGAGGCGGTAAAGCCTGGCGGGAATGCAGGCCATTTTCATCGATTACCACCACTTCCCCCGGCTCAACATCCCGCAGGAAAGTAGCTCCCACCGTATCCAGTGCACAGCTTTCGGAAGCAATCACATAGCCATCCCCTAGCCGCCCCAGACAGAGGGGACGGATGCCATGGGGATCCCGCACTCCCAGCAATTTATCCTGGGTCATGATCACCAGGGAATAGGAGCCTTTGAGGTCAATCATGGTTTTATGGACAGCATCCTCTATCCCGCCCTGGCTATGCCGGGCCAGCAGGTTGATAATCACTTCCGTGTCAATGGTGGACTGAAAGAGGGACCCACGGGCGGTAAGATTCTTCCTTAATTCATAGGCATTGACCAGGTTGCCATTGTGGGCTACTGCCAGCATTCCCTTGGCATAGCGAAAAACCAGGGGCTGGGCATTAATGGGCGAACTGGCTCCTGTGGTAGAATAACGGACATGACCACAGGCAATATACCCTTTCAGGCTTTGTAAATCTTTATCCTGAAATACAGCTGGCACCAGGCCCATGCCTTTATGGAGGCGGATTTCCTTACCGTCAGCCACAGCAATTCCGGCGCTCTCCTGTCCCCGGTGCTGGAGGGCATAGAGGCCATAATAGGTGATCTGGGCTACTTCGCCACCAGGCAAATAAATCCCAAATACACCGCATTCGTCTTTTATTTCCCCCGCCATGGTTTCTCCCCCTAATTATTAGTTGCCGGTCAACCGGCGATACACTTCCTGATAGGCTTCCTCCACTCCGCCCAGATCACGACGGAAGCGGTCTTTGTCCAGTTTTTCCCTGGTCTCTGCATCCCAGAAACGGCAGGTATCAGGGGAAATTTCATCAGCCAGAATGATTTTACCATCTACCCGGCCAAATTCCAGTTTGAAGTCCACCAGGATGATTTCTTTGTCGCGGAGATATTCCTGTAAAATAGCGTTGATTTTCAAGCCCATTTCTTCCATGTAGAGCATTTCTTCCCGAGTTGCCAGCCCCAGAGCCAGAGCATGATAGTAGTTAATCAGGGGATCTCCCAGCTCATCATTTTTGTAATATAGCTCTACAACGGGTTGCTGCATGGCAGTTCCTTCCTCCAGGCCCAGCCGCTTGGCCAGGGAGCCGGCAGCGATATTGCGCACTACTACTTCCAGAGGTACGATTTCAACTTTTTTAACGATCTGCTCATTATCACTGACCAGCTGGACAAAGTGACTTTCAATCCCCTTCTGGGCCAGCAGCTGGAAAAAGTAAGCAGAAATCTTGTTATTCAGCTCCCCTTTACCACTAATGGTCCCCTTCTTTAAGCCATTGAAAGCAGTAGCATCATCCTTGTACTCAATCCAGACCAGACCGGGCTGATCAGTAGCATAGATTTTTTTGGCCTTGCCCTCGTATAAGAATTCGCCTTTTTGCATCTGCCTTCCTCCTAACTTGTTAATTTTATAAGCCGAAACGAGCAAAGATGGTATCCACCTGGGCCAGGTGGTAATTGAAGTTGAACAGCCCCCGGATTTCCTCCTCATTCAAATGAGCGGTAATTTCCCGGTCAGCCAGGACCAGGTCCAGGAAAGGCTGTTTAGTCTCCCAGGCTTGAAGGGCATTACGCTGCACCAGAGCATAGGCCGCTTCCCGGGTCAAGCCCTTATCCACCAGGGCCAGCAGCACCCGCTGGGAAAAGACCAGGCCATGGGTCTTATTGATATTAGCCAGCATGTTTTCCGGGTAGACCAGCAAGTTTTTCATCACTCCGATGAATTTGTGCAACATATAATTGAGAGCAATGGTGCTGTCAGGAATAATCACCCGTTCCACCGAGGAATGGGTAATGTCCCGTTCATGCCAGAGCGCCTGGTTTTCCAGGGCCGCCAGAGCATTGGCCCGCACCACCCGGGCCAGGCCGGCAATACGCTCACAGGTAATGGGATTGCGCTTATGAGGCATGGCCGAAGAGCCCTTCTGGCCTTTCTGGAAGAATTCTTCCACTTCCAGAATATCAGTCCGTTGCAGGTTCCTGATTTCAGTGGCGAATTTATCCAGGCTGCCCGCAATCACAGCCAGGGTGGTCATGAAGGCTGCATGGCGGTCCCGCTGGATAATCTGGGTAGAAACTTTCGCCGGTCTTAAGCCCAATTTACGGCAGGCGATTTCCTCCACCCGTGGATCGATATTGGCATAGGTGCCTACTGCCCCTGAAATCATGCCAGTAGAGATATCCTCTAATGCTGCCTGGAGCCTGGTCAGATTGCGCTCTGTTTCCGCCGCCCACAACAGCATTTTCAGGCCAAAGGTAATGGGTTCAGCATGAATGCCATGAGTGCGCCCAATCATGGGGGTATAGCGATACTCCTGCGCCTTTTCCAGCAATATCTGGTAAAGTTCCCGCAGCTGGCCCAGGAGGATTTCCCCGGCTTCTTTCATCTGCAGGGCCAAGGCCGTATCCAGCACATCGGAAGAAGTCATACCCAGGTGGATAAAACGGCTGGCTTCACCCACCCGCTCAGCCACACAGGTCAAAAAAGCGATTACGTCATGATTGGTTACCTGTTCAATCTCATGGATGCGTTCTACACTGAAATCAGCTTTGGCCTTGATTTCCGCTACTGCGTCAGCCGGAATCATGCCCAGCTCTGCCATAGCTTCACAGGCAGCTATTTCCACCTGTAACCATTTGCGATACTTGTTTTCTTCTGACCAGATTCTCCCCATTTCCGGCAAGGTGTAACGCTCAATCATCCTCTTCTCAGCACTCCTTTGCTAAAAATAATCCCAGGCAGACCAAACCCTCGTTTTATGGCGAGGACCTGGCTGCCTGGGTCAGGGACGAGTTGAAAATTCCGGGGCGGTCCTCTTTAGCCCTGCTGTTTTTGGGCCAGATAACCGTCAATGCCCAATTGCTGCAGTTTGTCCGCCTTTGCCTGTACTTCCTCAGCCAGCTTCCGGCGGTACTCCACCAGTTTGGCCTGCAATTCCGGTCTGGTTGATGCCAGGATTTGGACAGCCAGCAATCCTGCATTCTTTGCTCCATTGATAGCTACAGTAGCGACCGGAATGCCACTGGGCATCTGCACTATAGCGTACAGCGCGTCAATACCATTGAGGGCCCCAGCTTTTATTGGTACACCAATTACCGGCAATGGTGTCACTGCAGCCACCACTCCGGGCAGATGGGCAGCTACTCCGGCACCGGCAATAATCACCTCCAGGCCCCGTTCCACTGCCCCTTTAGCCCACTCAATGGTCACCTCCGGGGCCCGATGGGCGGAAGAGATCTTGACTTCATACTCTACTCCAAATTGATCCAGCACTTTGGCCGCTTCAGCCATGATCGGCAAGTCAGAGTCACTGCCCATGATGATTCCAACCAGTTTTGCCATCAACTCATCCCTCCTGAATTTTTTCCTTATTCCGCTCCGATGAAAACGTAACGGCTTAACACCAGAGCGGTGAGAATCCACATTAGCCAGTGCACTTCCTTAGTCCGGCCGGTAACCACCTTCAGCACAGTGTAGAAAACGATACCAGCCGAAATCCCATTGGCGATATTATAGGTAAAGGGCATTACCGTCATAGTTAAGAAAGCAGGCATGCTTTCAGTGAAATCATCAAAATCGATTTCTTTAATGGCAGAAGCCATTAGCAAGCCTACAATAATCAGGGCCGGAGCTGTAGCAGCATCGGGAATCAGCTTAAAGAAAGGAGCCAGGAAGAGGGCAGCCAGAAACAGTACCCCGGTGGTAACAGCAGTCAAGCCGGTGCGTCCACCTTCCCCAATCCCGGCTGCGCTTTCAATATAAGCAGTAACAGTACTGGTACCCATCAGAGCACCGAAACTGACCCCCAGGGCATCCACCAGCATGGCCCGGCCGATATAAGGATTGTTGCCGGTCTCATCCAGCAAGCCAGCCCGGCCAGCAGTACCCACCAGGGTACCAAAGGTATCAAACAATTCCACGAAGGTAAAGGTCAGCACTACAGCAATCAGACCATGTTCCAGGGCTCCCATGATATCCAGTTTACCTACCGCCAGGTTACTCAACTTGGGCAGGGCATACTGGAATTTGTCAATCGGAGTAACACCCATCGGAATCCCAATTAAAGTGGTTAAGATAATCCCCCAGAGCAGGGGGAGCCTTTTACTCGCCGGGCCATGAGAATCCCGGTAATGGCCAGGCCAATCAGGGCCAGCAAGGGTTCGGCATGGGTCAGGTTGCCCAGCTTCAGATCCCATTCAAAGAAGAGCAGGGAACCGGCAATACCATTAGTTTTATTCAAAGTCTCCAGGGTAGGAGGAATAACATGCAAACCTGCGACCAGCAAATGCGAAGTCTTAAAACCGATAATAGTAATAAAGAGACCGATCCCGACAGTAATGGCTTTTTTCAGGGAATTGGGTACGGCAACCACCAGCAACTGCCGGATATTGGTGACGGTCAGGATTAGAAAGATAATACCGGAAATGAAAACTGCCCCCAGAGCTGCCTGCCAGGTAAATTCTCCGCCTTTAGCCGCCACTACGGCAAAGTAGGCATTCAGGCCCATGCCCGGAGCCAGAGCGATGGGGAAGTTGACAAACAGACCCATAGCGATAGTTACAATCCCTGCTGCCACACAGGTAGCGAAGAAAACCGCATCATAGTCCATCCCGGTGGTAGAAAGGATACCGGGGTTAACCGCCAGTATGTAGGCCATGGTCATAAAAGTAGTCAAACCGGCAATGATTTCCGTACCAACAGTGGTGTTGCGTTCCCGCAATTTGAACAGTTTCTCTAGCATCTCTACGCCTCCTAGCATCCATGGTAGTGAGTTTAATCAGCCATAGTTTCTCCTAACCGTAAAATCTCTACTACTTTTCACCTCCAAAAGAAAATTGGCCCGGACAGGCAGACTTCTTCCGCGAAAAAATACGAGAAGAAACCTACCCGTCCGGGCTTTTGTCCCATCGGTGTAGCGGGTAAAAAATACCCACCTGTGCCACTCGGTCACAGACCCGGCCATAAAACCGGCGGAACCCTAGGCACACTTTCTCTCGTAGTCAGATGATTTACGGTCATCTGGTAGAGACGCCGAAGCCATATTCTTCGGCTTATACGAGATGCTATTTGGCTGTCCACTACCTATGTTACCAGGTCTGGCCACTGCTGTCAAGGAGCAAAACCGAACGTTTAACATTATCTTAACAATGACGTTCGGATATTACCGGAAATAAGCTACCCCAGCGGCAAAGATTTTCTGGTCAAATTCCCCGGGCACATTCCGGTAGAGATGGGGGCCAATCCGCTCCGAATGCCCCATTTTGCCCAGTACCCTGCCATCAGGGCTGGTAATACCTTCAATGGCCTCGATGGAGCCATTGGGGTTGAACTGCAGGTCATAGGTGGGCTTACCCTCCAGGTCCACATACTGAGTGGCAATCTGCCCCCGTCGGGCCAGTTCAGCCACCAGTTCCGGTGCGGCTACAAACCGCCCTTCCCCATGGGAGACTGCTACGGTATGAATATCCCCTACCTCTACCAGACTCAACCAGGGGGACAGGTTAGAAGCCACCCGGGTACGCACCAGTTTGGAGACATGGCGCCCCAGGGTATTGAAGGTTAGGGTCGGAGAATCATCGCTCAAATCCCGGATTTCACCAAAGGGCACCAGTCCCAGTTTGATCAGGGCCTGAAAACCATTACAGATTCCCAGCATCAAGCCATCCCGCTGATATAAAAGCTCCATTACCGCATCCCTGACCCGGGGGTTACGGAAGGCGGTGGCGATGAATTTGCCGGAGCCATCGGGTTCATCCCCGCCGCTAAAGCCTCCTGGCAACATGATAATCTGGGCCCGCTTAATCCCTGCCACCAGGGCCGCCAGGGATTCCTCGATAGCCGCCGGGGTCAGGTTGCGGATAACCAGAGTTTCCACAATTCCACCCGCAGCAGTAAAGGCCCGGGCTGTGTCATATTCGCAGTTGGTGCCGGGGAAAACCGGCATCAGAATGCGGGGACGGGCGATTTTAACCGTACTCTGTCGCCGCTGTTCCTGCCAGTAGCTAAAAATTTTCGGCGGCTCTTCCTGCGTCTTAACCCGGGTGGGAAATACCCCTTCCAGGGGTTCTGTCCAGGCCCGGTATGCCTCTTCCAGGTCTATCTCTATACCATTAACCTTGATTACTTTTTCCGCCAGGGTCTGGCCCAGGAGCTGCCAGTCCAGTCCTGCCAGAACCCGTTCCAAATCCAGCCCTGCCTCCACTTCCAGGACCAGGGAACCATAAAGAGGGGCGAAAAGTTCCTTCCCATCAAATATATTTGCAAAGGCAAAACCTATCCGATTGCCGAACGCCATTTTACTAATCACTGCCGCCAGCCCGCCCAGGCGTACCGAATGGGCAGCCAGCACCCGGCCCTGGCTGATTAATTCGTGTATACGGCTGAAGTTTTGCTGTAATTGCTGAAAATCGGGGATTTCCCGTTCATCCCGCCGGGCCCGAACCAGCACCACCCGACTTCCTGCCTGCTTGAACTCTGGCGATATAACCTGGCGTACATCCACCGGTGCCACGGCAAAAGCTACCAGGGTCGGTGGCACATTCAGATCCTTGAAAGTGCCGGACATGCTATCCTTACCGCCAATGGCAGCAATCCCCAGCCGTTTTTGGGCCAGATAGGCCCCTAGCAAGGCACTAAAAGGCTTGCCCCACTTTTGCCGGTCCTTGCCCAGCTTCTCAAAATACTCCTGCAGGGTGAGGCGTACCCGGCGATAATCCCCACCCATAGCCACTATTTTGGTCACTGCCTCCACCACAGCATAGAGGGCACCATGGAATGGGCTCCATTTGGCCAGTTGAGGATTATAACCAAAGGTCATCAGGGTCCCGGTGACCGTTTCCCCTTCCAGTACAGGAATCTTAGCCGCCATACCCTCGGCCGGGGTATCCTGATAAATCCCTCCTAGCGGCATCAGCACGGTTCCGGCACCAATAGTGCTGTCAAATCGTTCGACCAATCCCTTCTGGCTGCAGACATTGAGGTCCTGTAAATTGGCCAGCCAGGCCTGCTGTAAATCCCCGGCTTTCGCCACCGCTGCCGGTACAGCAGCAAAGTAGTTTTCCTCTGCTTTCGGTGCGATTACCGTCACCGGAGTGGTCTGTTTCACCCCATTGGTGTTGAGAAAATCCCGGCTGATATCGACGATGGTCTGGCCCCGCCAGTGCATGCGCAAACGCCGTTCAGCGGTAACCCGGGCCACCGGTGTAGCTTCCAGGTTTTCCTCTGCTGCCAGCTGAATAAACTGCTCTACATCAGCAGCGGCTACCACTACTGCCATCCGCTCCTGGGATTCAGAAATAGCCAGTTCTGTCCCATCCAATCCCTCATATTTTTTCGGGATGGCATCCAGATTAATATCCAGCCCATCGGCCAGTTCCCCGATAGCTACCGACACCCCACCGGCGCCAAAGTCATTGCATTTCTTGATCAGGCAGCTTACTTCCGGCTTGCGGAAGAGCCGCTGGATTTTGCGCTCCTCCGGCGGGTTGCCCTTTTGTACTTCCGCCCCACAGCTAAAGAGGGATTCTTCGGTATGTTCCTTGGAGGAACCGGTCGCACCGCCACAGCCATCCCGCCCAGTGCGGCCTCCCAGCAAAATTATGACATCTCCGGGCTGGGGCCGCTGCCGCACCACATTGGTTCGCGGTGCCGCCCCGATCACTGCCCCGATTTCCATACGCTTGGCGATATAGCCCTGGTCATAGATTTCCGCTACCTGGCCGGTAGCCAGGCCGATCTGGTTACCATAAGAGCTGTAACCGGCTGCCGCCCCGGTAGTAATTTTCCTCTGCGGCAACTTGCCGGGCAAAGTATCCTCCACCCGGGCCCGCGGGTCACCACTGCCCGTTACTCGCATCGCCTGGTAGACATAGGAACGGCCGGAGAGAGGGTCCCGAATCGCCCCGCCCAGACAGGTAGCCGCCCCCCCGAAGGGCTCGATTTCAGTGGGATGGTTATGGGTTTCGTTTTTGAACATCACCAGCCATTCTTCCGTTCGACCATCGATCTCCACCGGCACAATTATACTGCAAGCATTGATTTCCTCCGACTCATCCAGGTCCGGCAGTTTCCCCAGCTGACGCAGTTCCTTCATGCCCATGACGGCGATATCCATCAGACAGATATCCCGTTCTTCCTCACCATAAACCAGGGTGCGGGCCCGCAGATATTCCTGATAGGCCTCCTTTACCGGCTCAGTCAAGGGTGCCGCCTCAATCTCCACCTCATTGATCCGGGTCAGGAAGGTAGTATGCCGGCAATGATCAGACCAGTAGGTATCCAGCACCCGCAGTTCGGTAATGGTGGGATTGCGCCCTTCTGTATCCCGGAAATATGTTTGGCAAAAGGCCAGATCCTCCAGCCCCATAGCCAGGCCCAGCCGGGCATGGAGTTCAGCCAGTTCTGGCTCCTTCATGTCGATAAAGCCCTGAATAACCGCCACCTCCGGCGGTTCCGCCATTTCCAGCTCCAGACTGACAGGCTTGTCCAGTGCCGCCTCCCGGGCTTCCACCGGGTTAATGCAATAGTCCTTGATTTTGGCCAGTTCTTCCTCGGTGATATCTCCCTGTAAAACAATCAGCTTGGCAGAGCGTACCAGGGGCCGTTCTTTCTGGGTAAGAATTTGCAGGCATTGTCCGGCGGAATCAGCCCGCTGGTCATATTGCCCGGGCAAATATTCGATGGCAAACACCCGCTCCCGGGGGTCCAGGGGTAATACCTCATCATATGCCACATCCACAGGGGGTTCGGAGAATATGGTGTCCCGGGCCAGCCTGTATTCTTCCTCACTAATACCAGCCACATCATAGCGGTTGATAATACGCAGTCCGGTTAAACCCTTGATGCCCAGATTTTCCTTTAAGTCTTCATATAGATGCCGGGCCTCCACGGCAAACTCCGGCTTTTTTTCTACATAAATCCTGCGCACTGGCACCATTAATACCTTCCCCCTCGGCTTTTCTTTGCTTTTATTATATCACAGCCACATTCATAACAGTAGTTAATATATCTAATGTTATTTATAAGCATGACTGAACTATATGTGTGCGCAACTTATATCATTTTTTGTACATAAAAGAACCTCAAGAAAGTAAAAATCACTCTCTTGAGGTTAATTTTAAAATAAAATAGTACTGGGCTCAGAGCCTTTTCAGGAGCAAATTGTCTCATCCCATGATGGGTGTCGCCTGACTTATTGGCTTCAGATACCCTTAATCCCCCCATACCGGGTATAGCTGGCATCTGCAAATAGGGTTTTTCTAGGCTTAATAACTGTCTAAACCCAATTTAGCTGCGGCCGCCCCGGCCTACAACCCATGTTGTGTTTTCCTGCTTATAAAACTACACTTAACCACAAATCCAAACTCTCTTCAACACAACTAGCCACAAGGCTAATAAAATCCCTGTAATCCCCGGAAATATGAGCATTATCAAGGGAATCATAGTATTCTGCCCGCCGTTCTTTCTTAATAATTACTGGCGGATAACTCGCTTTCATCAACTCAAAATTTAACAAAAGCCTTGCTGTTCTGCCATTTCCATCCACAAAGGGATGGATTTTAACAAACTCGCCATGTAATAGAGCCGCCCTTTCAATTGGATGGAGGTTACGCCACTCCCCCTGATACTGTTTTATCAGGTTTTCCATCTGCTCTTTTACAAGAAAATGCTGAGGCGGTCGATGTTTAGCCCCACTGATTATCACATTTTCTTTCCTATACACCCCGGCATTAGCATCATCAATATTCTTTAATACAAGCCGGTGAATATTCTTAATCTCCCACTCAGTCAGGGGAGCATCCTTATCTACTAACTCCTCCAGATATAAAATAGCATCTTTATGGTTGATAACCTCCAAATGTTCTTTCAAGGACTTGCCCCCAATAGTTATCCCTTCCAGGACCACCTTAGTTTCATAAATAGTCAGGGTATTTCCTTCGATGGCATTAGAATTATAGGTCCATTCTACCAGAATATGCTCCCGTAAAGATTTTACAGTACTGGCTGGCAACGGCCGTTTAGCGTCAAGCATTCTCTTTTTTTGCTCAATCAGCGCAAAGTTCATCTTTACCACCCCATCTTTATTATATCGCCAAATAGTTGCTAAGAAAAATTATCTAATGATACAATAAAGCAAAAACTACCACAGGAGCGGTAAGATGAACATCAGCTTTGAACTCTATAAAGTTTTCTACCATGTAGCCAAAAGCCTGAGCTTCTCTGCCGCAGCCCGGGAACTGTTCATTTCCCAGTCAGCCGTCAGTCAGAATATCAAGGCTCTGGAAGAGCAGCTGGGTTGCTCTCTCTTCTCCCGCCATACCAAGCAAGTCCGCTTAACCAGAGAGGGCGAAGTCCTTTTCCAGCATATCGAGCAGGCATACCTGGCCATCAAAACCGCTGAGCGCACCCTGGATGAAATGCGCACCCTGGCTCGGGGCGAAGTGCGACTGGGAGCTACCGACACTATTTGTAAGCATTTCTTGCTTCATCCCTTTCAACACTTTAGCCAGCTCTATCCCCAGCTCAAACTCCGGGTCACCAACACCACTTCCCCGGGCTGTCTGGATTTATTAAGCCGGGGACTGGTGGATCTGGCGGTCATCCACCTCCCGGCAAAAGAACTGCCTGCAAACCTGCAGGCAGTCCC
This sequence comes from Carboxydocella sp. ULO1, assembly GCF_002049255.1. Taxonomy (NCBI): domain Bacteria; kingdom Bacillati; phylum Bacillota; class Clostridia; order Eubacteriales; family Clostridiales Family XVI. Incertae Sedis; genus Carboxydocella; species Carboxydocella sp. ULO1. Next base: position 165,467 of record NZ_BDLQ01000058.1, read on the forward strand.
TTTGCAAGAATTGAATTATGGCTTTATCGCCGGCCCCCAGTACCGGCAACTGCAGGGCCAAACCCTGACCCTTGAAGAAATCGTAACTTATCCATTGCTGTTACTGGAGAAAGCCACTACCACCAGAAACTTGCTGGATCAGCTTCTGGCTGCTCACAATCTCAGCGTTCAACCCGAAATCGAATCCGGCAGCATTGACTTGCTGGTTGAATTGACCAAAATCGGACTGGGCCTCACCTTCCTGCCTTTAGCCTATGTGCAGGCAGAACTGGCCAGCGGTCAGGTCTTTCTCCTACCGCTGGAACTGGAACTGCCCCGGCGTCATCTGGGGGTAGTTACCCGTTCCGATTTTCCTTTACCCCTGGCTGCTGGCAAATTCATGGAGTTACTGATTTTTGCTGCTGCCGATACTGAGCCCGCAGAGCAACTGCCGACTTAATTTCATTCTCTTTCCCTCCTGCTTTGTTTTTGTACAAAGCAGATTATATGCTGTTTCTGTGGCAGTTCTGTGAAAACTAGGTGGCAGATTGATGAAAATCCAGCTCAAACCAGAAATTCACCCCATCGGGCAAATTCTCGGCGCCGTACCCATTCTGGTGCAATTCCATAATCGCCCTCACTACGGCCAGACCCAGCCCGGTACCACCATAGGCTCTGGTACGGGCTTTGTCTACTTTATAAAAACTGGTCCAGATTTTTTCCAGAGCCTCGGCCGGAATAGACTGGCCGCTGTTGAACACTTCGACCCGAACCTTTTCCCCCCGCCGCCTGGCCTTGATTCTAAGCTGCTTGCGCTGGTCCAGATGGTTTATCGCATTATTCAAATAGTTAATCACGACCTGCTCAATCCGACCAACATCCCCCAGTACCGGCAAAGCTCCGGGTATGTCCAGCCCAATATCTACGCCCTGTTCATTCAACAGGGGCCGGAATTTTTCCACAATCTGCCTTAGCAGTTCCGCCAGGTCAAACTCCGTCTTCTCCAGTTGCAAATAGCCTGACTCGATCTGGGATAAATCCAGCAGGTCCCTCACCAGCCGGTTCATTTTGCCGGCCTCATCTATAATCACATCACAGTAGAAATTTCTGCTTTCCTCATCCTCATTGACATTTAGTTTCAACCCTTCTGCGTAACCCTGAATCAAGGCAATAGGAGTCTTTAATTCATGGGAAACATTGGAGATAAACTCCTTCCGCATTTGATCAATCCGGCGTTCCCGCTCAATGTCCTCCCGCAGCTGGTTGATAGCCCTATCCAGTTGTTCAGACATAGAATTAATGCTCTCCCCCAGCTGCCCGATCTCGTCATCAGTCTGCCCGCGATATTTCTGGCTAAAATCCAGCCGGGCCATATGCTGGGCCAGTTCATTCAGCTCCAGAATCGGCCTGGTAAACCGCCGGGCGAAGATATATGCTCCCAGTCCCCCCAGGACTATTGTGATCAGACCCGTGAACAGGAAAAAGCGATTGGCAACTGCAGTGCTTTCATCAATAGCCGCAACAGGAAGGCTCAATACCAGCAGCTCCCCTGTTTTTAACCGCCCTGTCAGCAGGAGAAAATTGGTCTTCAGCCGCGGGTCCTCCACCACTTCCAGCCGATACTCCCCCTGGGGACGTTGCCACAGATCTGACCGCAAAACATGCATCCAGAGGGTCATCTCCATGCCTTTTCGACCGGGGCCACCCATACCAAAAAGACGCATCGCAGGATTATACTTTAACTCCATCCCCGGACCGATAATATAAACATTTAGTCCTTGATTTCTCTCCAGTTTTTCCAGTTGCAATCCAATAGTTTCAAGATCCCCCTGGTAGTTCTCGTTAAGCATCTCCAGACTCTCGATCAGAATGTTTTTCTTTTGCCAGAGATAATATTCATTTAAATAAAGATTGTTTAACAGCAGAGAAAACCCGACAAAAAAGGCCACCAGCCCACTCCCTGCCAGAAATAGTTTGGTGCGTATAGATAATCTCATTTTTTCACCTCAAATCTGTAACCAACCCCCCGTACCGTCTGAATTAATTCGCTTTTCTCCCCCAGTTTCAGTCTGAGTCGCTTGATATGGGTATCCACCGTACGGGTATCGCCAAAGTAATCATAATTCCATACCGCATTTAAAATCTGATCCCTGTTCAAAGCCCGGCCGGCATTATCTGCCAGATAGAGCAAAAGATCAAACTCCTTGGGTGTTAGTTCAATCCGTTCCCCGTTCACATAAACATTACGCCCCGGTTCATCGATTTCCAGCCCGTCATAATTTCTTATCGCCACTTGCCGGTTTTCCAGGCGGCGAAACAGGGCCTGGATTCTTGCTGCCAGTATCTTTAAGCTAAAAGGCTTGGCGATATATTCATCTGCTCCCAGATCAAAACCAAAAAGCTCATCCTCCTCTTCTCCCCGCGCCGTTAACATGATAATCGGGACCCTGGAAGTCTTTCTGATCTCCCGGCAGACAGCCCAGCCATCATATTCCGGCATCATTACATCCAGTATAACTAAATCCGGATGTTCCCGCTGAAAAATCTCCAGTGCCTGGCGACCATCTGCTGCTTCCCGCACAGCATAGCCTTCTTTTTTCAGAAAATCTCCTACCAGTTTGCGCATTCTCATTTCATCATCGACCACGAGAATTTTTTTCTCAGCCATAGCCTCACCCTCCGACCCAGGATGCTAATTTCAGTATAACGAAAGAATATGGCGATTGTGTGAACAAAAAAGCTGTCCGCCTCTCGCAGACAGCCTGTTTCCTTTCCTTATAACTTTCTTCCCAGCTCAAAAGCCCGGGCCAGTACCCTCTGGTTGCGCTCCCAGGCCTGGCGGGCCTGTTCCTCCCCAATTGGTATCCCGGATCGCCTGGCTAATTCCAGCAGTTCCGCTACACTCATGGCAATAGCCCCCTGGCTGGTAACCGAAGTAGCCACCAGGGCTTCTATAAACCCGCCATTGGTATGCTTTTCCATCATCCGCCGCAGCAGTTTTTCAGCATCTTCAGCACATTCAGGATGAGGTGCGCCAGCTGTGAATACCAGCAATACATTGCGCTGTTTCGGCACCAGGCGGCTAAAAGTCTGGAACTTCTTTTCCCGGGGATCAAAAACCCGTCGGGTTAATACCCCCATCAAACGATCCAGCAACGTTTTTAGTTGCCCGGTCATGTAATTTCCATAAATGGGAGTACCGATAATAATGCCATCAGCAGCCTCTATTTTATCCCGAATCAGGCGGACATCATCCTCCAGTTTGCATACCCCTGCCGGCCGGCATTCATAGCAACCCTGACAGGAGGTAAACCGCAAATCATCCACAAAAAATTTTTCCGTTTCCGCTCCACAGTCTCTAGCCCCGGCCAGAGCCTGCTCAATGATCAAGTCGGTATTACCCCCTTTGCGGTAACTGCCCACCAGTGCCAGCACTTGCCGTTTCTGCCCTTCCATGCGGTCTCCTCCCATATTTTTAGCTCAGCTGCTTCAAGATGTTTTCAGCGGCATTCCAGCCTTCGCCTACACAGTTGCCAATACCTACTCCACGATAAGAACCGCCTACGATCTGCAACCCCTGATACTGGGCCGTTTTTTCCTCCAGGGCCTTAATCCGCTCCAGATGGCCCAGCACATACTGAGGCATGCCTTTTACCCAGCGGTACACCCGGGTAAGCACCGGCTCTGCCGTCAAGCCCATAATCTCCCGCAATTCGGCGCGAACCATACTGATCATGCGCTCGTCATCCAGCAAGACCAGCTCCTGACTGGCTGGCCCGCCCACAAAAGCCCGCAGGAGAACATATTCCTCTCCCGGGGTTCGATGCCCATACCATTTGGTCGAGCTATAGGTAGCCGCCATGATTTTACGCCCTTCCACCCTGGGAATGACAAAACCAAAGGAGTTCAGATCCTGTTTTACATCCCCTTTCCGGTAAGCCAGAGAGACAGTAGCCGAAGAAACAAAGGGTATACCCTGTAAGAGCTGACTGATTTCCCGATCCAGTTCAGCAGTCAGTTCTGCCGCTGCATTGGCCGGTGTGGCCAGGATAATAGCATCGGCAATTACCGGCTCTTTGTCTGCCAGTTCCACGAGATACTTTCCGTCAGCCTGACGCTTTATCCCTTTTACTTCCTGGCCCAGCCAGATTTTGGCCGGGTCCAGTTTGCTGGCAACAGCCTCTACCAGTTGTCCCATGCCCTCCTTGAAAGACATGAAATAGGTTTTTTCAATTTTACCATTGGCCAGATACTGTACCGGCGCTTTATGCCTTCGGGCTGCCAGCATGGCTTTAATCAAGCTACCATATTTCTTTTCCATATCAAGGAAACGGGGAAAACTGGCCTTTAAGCTCATTTTCTCCGGATCCCCAGCATGAATGCCCCCAATGAGGGGTTCAGCAATTTTCTCCAGTGCTTCCCGCCCCAATCTGCGGGTAACAAAACTGGCCAGACTCTCATCTTCATCACTCTGGCGCGGTGGAATAAACAGATCCATCCCCATGCGGATTTTTCCCGGCCAGGAAATGAGGGAGCTCAGCGCAAAAGGAACGATTTTGGTCGGCACCATCAACATCAAGCCTTCCGGCAGCTTGTGCAGTCTGCCTCCGGAAAAGACATAAGTCCCTTTGCTGGCCTCATGGCTGGGCAAGAGCTGTTCCTCAATCCCCAGTTCGGCACTGAGCTGAGCCACCTGAGGCTTTTCCGAAAGAAAACAGTCGGGTCCTCCTTCAATAACAAAGCCATCAACCTTATCTGTGGCAATTTTGCCTCCCAGGCGCTTCTCCCGCTCGATCAGGAGATAGTCCACCTGGCCCTGTCCCTTTTTCCCCAGAGTGTAGGCAGCCGCTAAACCCGTGATGCCGCCACCGATAATGACCACTTTTTTCATCTTTTCATCACCTCTGTTACAACCTCCGCCAGGGCTGAAATAAATAACGGCAAATCATTGACTGCCCGGGCCCGCCGGAAATTCAGCCCCAGGGATCTGGCATGATTGGCCTGCTCGATATCTATGTCATACAGTGTCTCAATATGGTCAGCCGCAAAACCGATGGGAATCAGCAGGACATCCTTTTTACCCTTCGCCGCCAGCTGCTCCAGCACTTCCTCCACTTCCGGGCCCAGCCATTCCCCCTGCCCGCCCCCTTTGCTCTGGTAAGCCAGGGTCCAGGGATTGGCCGGAAAATGAGCAGCCAGAGCCCGGGCTGTTACTTCCACCTGCTCCTGATAGGGGTCAGCCTCCGACCCGCTTACATAGGAGACAGGCAAGCTGTGGGCACTGAAAATCAATTCTACTTCTTCCGGCCGCTCAAAGCCCTGTAGCTGTTCCCTTCCCCTCGCAGCCAGAGCCGCGATAAACAGGGGATGGTCATACCAGGCCGGTGCCGGAATCACCGGACAGGAAAACTGCTCCTTTAGCCTGTCCACTTCAGCCAGATAGGCTCCAGTGGTTATCCGCGAATAATGGGGCGAGATGCTGAGAGCGATAACCTGCCCGGCCCCTGCTGCAATCAGTTCCTTCAAGCCCTCTTCTATATATGGAGCCGAATTGCTCATTCCTACCGCTACCTTCCAGCTTCCTCCCAGCTGGTTCAGTCTGGCTTCCAGGGCGGCCGCCTGGGCCCTGGTAATCTCCAGCAGGGGAGACTTTCCTCCAATTTGCCGATAACGGGCCTGTACTTTGGTGATCACCGGCGGCGGCGGTTTTCGCCCTTTCATCAACCGGGTCATAAAAGCCTCGACCCCTTCTGGCCCTTCTGGCCCGCCAAAACCCAGCAACAGCACCCCGTTGAGCTGCTCTCCCATTTACTTCACTCCTTACCGGCGACTGTGTTTGTGCACTGCTTCCACCAGAGCAATCACATGTTCTACCGGGGTATCTTTGTGGATGCCATGGCCCAGGTTAAAAATATGTCCCGGCCGATTGCCAACCCGGGCCAGAATATCCTTAACCCTTTCCTCAATTACCCGGGGCGGTGCAAACAACATCATGGGATCCAGATTGCCCTGAACAGCTACATCATCGCCCAGGCGACGAATGGCATCATCGATATTGATGCGCCAGTCCAGGCCGATGACATCTCCACCGGCTTCTTTCACCAGTTCCAGCATGCTGGAGGCATTATTGGCAAAATGGATCACGGGCACGCCACTATCCTTCAGGCCGTCCAGCACCTTTTTGGAATAAGGCAGCACATACTGACGATAATCTTCGGGAGACAGAGCCCCTACCCAGGAGTCAAATAACTGCACCGCCTGGGCTCCGGCAGCAATCTGAGCCTTGAGGTAACGCAAAATCACCTCGGCAATCTTGTCCATCAGAGCATGCCAAACTTCGGGGGCCTGCCACATCATCTTCTTGCACTCAATATAATTTTTAGAGCCGCCCCCCTCGATAATATAGCTAGCCAGGGTAAAGGGCGCACCGGAAAAACCGATCAGAGGAACTTTATCTGCCAGTTCCCGCCGTAAGATACGGATGGCTTCCATGACATAGGGAGTAGCCTCTTCCGCCTCAATGACCCGGATGGTATCCACATCCGCCCTGGTTCGGACCGGGTTATGAATTACCGGGCCCTCGTTTTTGGCAAACTCCAGTTGAATCCCCATGCCTTCCAAAGGCAAAAGAATATCGGCAAAGAGGATGGCAGCATCCACCCCCAGTTTGTTCACCGGTTGCAAAGTAACTTCAGCGGCAATTTCCGGAATCTTGCACATTTCCAGGAAAGAATACTTGCTTCTAATCGCCATATATTCGGCCATGTAACGGCCCGCCTGGCGCATCAGCCAAACAGGAGTATAATCCACCGGCTCCCGTCGACATGCTTTGAGAAAGGTGTCATTCATGTATGTACTGCCTCCTTGTCCTCAGTTTCACATACTTTTTACTATTCAACGAGAAAGAAGAAAATCCTTTTTTATCTTACCCTATTTTCGCTAATTAACAAAATACCCTCCGTTAAACGGAGGGATAGCATTTACTCCCACTCTGTGATTAAGTCTTTTTCAGTATTTTCTACCCTTGATTTTACTGCATTTCACGTCATTATTATTTCTATTTTCAATGAAAAAAACAGGCTTCAGAAAATATTAGTACGTTTTTAGTACGGTTATTTTCATTCATTGTTTGTATTTTCTATAGTGTCAATAATATCATTTTATGAGTTTGCTTAAATCCATTTTAGCATATATAACCCTGTGAATCTCAACAACCTGTTCTTTGACCACATAGAACACTAAATAGTTTTTTACAGGTAATACTCTATATTCATTTTCAAGGGATTTTTCAGGATAATATACCCTGCATGAATACGGAAACTGTGCAAGCCTTGATATAGAAGTATCCAATGCATCAATTAAATCCATAGCTGCCTTTGGTGCTTTTAACTCATCTGCAATATAAGATACAATATTAGATAAATCTCTACTTGCCAAAGGCAGGTATCTAATTTCATACTTCATCAGATTCCACCTTATCCACAATTCTTGCCCTTAATTCTTCAAATACTTCTTTATGGGAATATCTCTTATCAGTTGTTTTGGCTTCCAGTTCCGCTTCCTTCAGCTTAAAGTAAATTTCACTTTCAAACAGTTTCCGTTCGTAAGCTTCCATGCTCATTACAACCATATCCCCATAACCATTCTTGGTCAAAAATACAGGTTCTTGAGTTTCATGAACAATCCTTGATATATCTGCAAAATTATTTCTCAAATCCGATACTGGTCTAATATGTGGCATACAATTATCACCCCTTTATTAGTTTAGCATAATTTTATCATAATTATGCTAAAACATCAATAAAGCTGTAAATGTTATTTTTCCTCATTAAGTTGTTCTAATGGCTTTATATTAAACGGGTCAGTTAAATCCTTGCCTTCAAACTTTTCCAAGAATTCCAGTAAGGCAGTTCTTCTTACTTTCATGCTTCCAAGTTTTAAAGCTGGTAGTAAACCTGCCTTAATTAAACTGTAAATGTACAGTAGCGTTGCATAAAATTTTTTAGAATTTGTCAAGCTGGGAATTAATTCGATTTAACACAAAATAGGCCGAATTATGCGTTTTTTAGCTGAGAAATATAAAAATCTCC
>NZ_BDLQ01000059.1:0-717 GCF_002049255.1 Carboxydocella sp. ULO1
CAGGGTTGAGGGTAAGTTGTGGCTGCCGGAAAAACACCGGGAACTGGTGCAGATATGGCTGGCCATGAAGTTACCCTATGCGGTAGAACTGATCCGCACCCTGGAAGGACACTATTTGGTACATTTGACATTTGAAGTGGTCAGGGTGCAGGAACCGGACTTTGCTAAAGGTTGTCTGGCTATAGACACAAACCCTGATGGGGTAGCCCTGTGTAACGTTAGCGCTTCCGGCCAGCCGGAACCGTGGCCGGAGGGTTTTAATATTCCTTATCCCGGCAACCTGGGCAAGTACGAAGGAGAGTTTCAGGTTATCCCTTACCCGAACGGCTTTCTTTATATCAGAATACCAGACTTAGCCCATGCTTCCAGCTTCCGACGCAGCTACCTGATAGGCGTTTTAGCCAGAGTAGTGGTAGATATAGCTTTCTTATTAGGTAAACCAATTGTTTTAGAAAATCTGAACTTTAGCAAAGACAGACTGGACACTAATAAAAAGTTTAACCGAATGGCTTCCAATTTTCCATTTGCGAAAATGGTAGGGGCAATGTATCGAAGAGCGATAAAAGAAAGGGTGCCTTTCAAGTTAGTATCACCCCGGCACACGTCCACCATAGGTTACTGGAAGTATATGAAACGTTACGCCGTTCCGGTGCATTGCGCGGCGGCACTGGTTATAGGTCGTCGGGCAATGGGGTTCAGGGAACGGGTGACTGAAGA
>NZ_BDLQ01000060.1:0-1644 GCF_002049255.1 Carboxydocella sp. ULO1
CACTCATCCCATATGAAGAAGTTGTATTCATACATTATCGCCAAATGCGCCGGTACAACCGCCCGGACCGCCGTTTTGAGGTCATCTAAGTTAGGCGGCACTCCGGTTGTATCTACAAATCGGATCGTAATGGTATAAGCGGCATGGTCCTCTACAACGTTTACTGCACCCTTATCATATGATTCAGCCACCTGCTTGACCACCGCAATCGTGGCTGTTCCGTATCCTCTCAATCGGGATACGATTTTATCCCGCCGTTCGGCCTCGGGTTGATCAGGCGTAACAGGGAGACCTAACTCTTTTTCCCACCTGTCCAATCCCCAGGTGGCTGTGCAAACGAAAAACTGGTTTAATGTTTCGTCCAGGGCTTGGCGAAGTTTGTCAAACTCAGTACCTTCTGCTTGCAAAACGGCCCGAATAATTCTAGAAGTCTCGTAATAGGGGGGCAGGTAAGTAAGCATCTCCTGTCCCCGCACGCTGGTTATGGGGTATTCGCTCATGTCAGATTCACGCTCCCCAAAATAGCCACTTCTTGGTCACCGATAACCACGTTAGTAGTACCACCGTTCACAGTCAGGTTACTGTAGTCTTGCACTCCTGGCGTATCTAAGATGGCCTGCCCTATGCGGACATAGCGGACATCATTGTCTGAAGTAAAAGCCAGTGACTTGATATATGCCTTGATATTTTCTGTCACCGCTGACTTAACACTGTCGGCATTATAGCCGCTGGCAATGGTTAAATTGGCTGAAACATTTATTAATACCGCTGTAGCCGGTTCAACAGTTACTCTTGCCCCTACAGGAGCTTTCCCCTCGCCAGTATCTTTACTAAAGGTGCTTCGATATATCACTCGGTCCACCCAAACTATTGTCGTAGTATCAGTGGTAAGGCGGGTTATTCGCAGTTCTAATTGATCCTGGCCGTTCCAGTAAAACTCTACGATTTTATCACTAAAGGCAGCCGCTAAATCGCTGGCCTTCAGAGTTATTACGGCGTCTACAGTTCCGTTTGGCCTCGTCTTTGCCCACGCCGCCGCCGAAACGTTATAAACGCCTATCTGCAGTAGATCGGCTGTCCCAGCATTGTTGTCCACTTTCACCCGGGCCCGGGTCTGCCAGATACCAGGCTGCTGAAGTATAGCTTGCAGGTTAGCATGAGTGATGGTCCCGGCCCCGGTAGCGTCGTAGATCATTTTCACACTGTCGCCGGTGTCATCGGTCAACGTGGTGTCTATGCTGGTGCCATAGCTACCCAGAGTCATAGTCTCTGCTTCGGTTTCATTCACCCAGGGTGGAGCTATATAATTGTGGACTGCGTCCACTAATGCCTGATCGGCTGGTTCTTTATTTGTGTTGATTATTGCAATACTCACCGTACCCGGCCCGTCACGTACAGGTACCACAAAAACGCCGCCCACGCCAGGGACTTCCATGGCCCAGTTCACGTAATCGGCTTTATTTCCGCCTGCCGACGGAGACCGTACCCGCTGGAGAAACCGGGATAAGAGCGAAGCATCGTCTTCTTCGTTCAAACCGCCGGAAGTTGTCGCTACATTGTTCACCGAAGTTATTCCGGCCACTGGCTGGGCCAGGATAGTAATCGTCCCAGCTGCCACATTACCGCTAGCCCCAGGTTCCACGG
>NZ_BDLQ01000061.1:0-1070 GCF_002049255.1 Carboxydocella sp. ULO1
TCACGGTATCGGGTTCGGACACGTTTCCATTGTTTCCAGACGCACATCCGTAGCCTTCGCCTTAGCCACCCTTCGATTTCCTGGAATACGCTCGGCGTTTCCGCCAGCGCATAGTATCCTATCCAGCCTCCAAGGTAGGCATTGATGCTCTTGATGCGGTCCGAAATCTTCTCTGCCTTGCTTCGAGAAGTCATTTCCCGAAGTCTATTCTTTACCCGTTTAACTGTTTCCGGGGCTAATCTGATTCCTACTCTGTCTTTCCCTCTATACATGCTAAAGCCCAGAAACTTCCGCTTCCACGGCCTATCTACCGCACTCTTTGTCTCATTTACTTTGAGTTTTAACTTGTCCTCCAGGAAAGATTTAATGCTCTCAAACACCCGCTCTCCGGCTCGCTGACTTCGGACGTAGATGTTACAGTCGTCCGCATAACGCACGAAACTGTATCCTCGTCTTTCCAGTTCCAGGTCCAGGTCATCTAGCATTATGTTAGCCAGCAATGGACTCAGTGGTCCTCCCTGGGGAGTGCCTTCTTCGGTGTCCATTACACCGGCCTGAAGATAGCGGCGGATGAGTTCCGGTCGAAGAATTTCTCCAGGTGGTCCATGTCTACCACCCAGGTGTATCCTTCCTCTGCGTACTTCCTTGCCTGTCTGACCGCATCATGTCCCCTGCGTCCAGGTCTAAATCCATAGCTGTATGGGGAGAACTCCGGGTCAAAGATGGGAGTAAGTACCTGCTGGAGCGCCTGCTGAATTAGGCGGTCTATGACGGTTTGGATTCCTAATAGCCTTGTTCCGCCGCCAGGTTTCGGGATTTCGACCCGGCGTACCGGTTGCGGTTTATAGGTTCCCGTGAGAAGTTCTTCCCTGATTCTGTCCCAGTGCTCCCGTACATAGTCCCGGAGGTCTTTTACCGTGACCTGGTCGATTCCTGGAGCACCTTTGTTCTCCTCCACCCCCCCATATGGGGTTTTCTGCTGTCTTTGTGTATCTCTCGAACGTGCCAAGTCCATCCCTCGCTTCGTGTTCGGCCCTTCACCAGTTTGACGTCAATACTGGCTACTATGA
>NZ_BDLQ01000062.1:0-7194 GCF_002049255.1 Carboxydocella sp. ULO1
CTGACCGGAAAAATCCACCGGGAAGCCCAGCAGATTGACCACCCGGATGTTGCCCCCGCCGATGGAGGAGGCGACCAGATCCACCACCTTACCGCTTTGTCCCCGCACTATCACCTTGACGGTATTGGGGTGCACATCCCCCAGATCGGTTTTGTGGAAGGCCAGCTTGATTTTTGCCTCTTCTGCAAGCTCCAGGGACTGGCGAATTCGCTCATCGGCAGTGTCAAAGCCCAGCAGGCCACCCACCAGGGCCCGGTCGGTGCCATGGCCCAGATAGGTTTCGGCAAAGGAGCCGTGCAGGTAAAAATCCGCCTTAACGGGCGGTTCGCCCAGAATAATCCCGGCCAGGCGTCCAATCCGGGCCGCTCCGGCGGTATGAGAACTGGAAGGCCCGATCATGACCGGGCCCAGTATATCGAAAATGTTCATCCTTGTTCCTCCCACGTAAAATTCCCCATTTGTAGTTTACCCCAGGAAGACAGCAGAGGCAAGAAAAAAGCCAGGAAACCCTGGCTAGCGAGTAAACTTCACATTGATCTGGGCAGAGGCCTTGTTACCAGCACTATCATAAGCCACTGCTTTCAGTGTGGCTTTCCCGCCGGGATATTTGCTCGTATCCAGCGTAAAGTCAAAAGGAGCTTCCAGTTTGACCCCGGCCAGCTGGTCCCTGACATACAACTCCACTTTGGCTACAGCCACATTATCCGTAGCACTAACCTTCACTACTACAGTCCCTTTCAGAGAACTATTGGCAGCAGGTACCAGAAAACTTACTTTGGGCGGAGTGGTATCAGGTGCCGAACCAGGAGCTGGCTGAGTGTTTTGAATGTAGAAGGTAGTAGTTTTGCTCTCGCCAGAGGAAATGGCAGTATAAGGTTTGGCTTTCAAAGTATGAAGACCATTACTGTAACGGGTCGTATCCAGGTTGATAGTATAAGGAGTTCCGGTTGCTGTCCCAATCAACGCTCCATCCAGGTAGAATTCTACCCTGGTAATTGTCTGCTGACTGTCAGCATAGGCAGTTACTTGAATAGTCCCGGAAACAGTCTGCCCTTCAGCAGGGTGAATAACATTTGCTACCGGCTCACTGTCATGACAGGTATAGCACTCGGGGGTGCTATTGGCAGAACCATACCAGCTTCCCGGCGCTGGTACCCGGGGATTAACCGGCAGGTCATAAAATTCCGGCTCCCGTAAGAGCAGGTAGAACACACCTGTACCCCCCAGAAAATCTGCCCCGTATAAATTAGCTTTCGGCCAGCGGGAAAGCACTTCCCCCAGTCGGGTTCTGGCCTGGTTTACCAGTTCATCCCAAACCCCAAATGTGATGGCCCCGGTAGGACAGGCGGTGGCACAGGCCGGTTTCAGATTATTGGTAATGCGGTCATAACAGAGCCAGCAACTGTAGCTCTTTTTATCGCTGCCGATTTTGGGCACGCCAAAGGGACATTTTACCACACAATAGGCACAACCGCGACAACCCCCCTGCCGGTAAACTGCGCCTTCAGGCATCTGCTTGCGCGCCTTATGGGGACACACCCGGACACAGGTGGGTTCACCACAATGCAGACATTGATGTTTACGAAAATGCCACTCCAGCTTGCCATTTTCTTCAATTTCTTTCATTTTGACAATGGTATAGGTGCGGGGCAAAGTATCCCGGTGAGTCTGATAGCTGCCACTAAAGCCCTCAATTTCCGCCGGCAAATTGTTCCATTGCTTGCAGGCAGTCTGGCAACCACGGCAACCCAGGCATTTGCTCAAATCGATGAATTTTCCCATTCTGGCCATGGTTACACCACCTTCCTGATGTTAACCAGAAATGCTTTATATTCCGGGATCATGGTGTTGGCATCACCTATATTCGGCGTGAGCACATTGGCCATTTCCCCGGTTACAACGCCCTGGTGGCCCCAGTGCCAGGGCAGGCCAATTTGTTCTATCAACTGACCATTTACCGGCAAGGGCTTGACCCTTTTTGTAACCAGCGCCCTGGCCTTGATCTCTCCCCTGGCGGAAGAGACAATCACCCAGTCTCCATTAGCGATTCCCCTGGACGCTGCCAGAGTTTCACTGATTTCTACGAACATCTCCGGCATCAGCTCCGCCTGCCAGGGTAAGTTGCGGGTCATGGCCCCGGTTTGCCAGTGTTCCGACACCCGGTAGGTAGTGGCAACAAAGGGATAGGCACTGGATGTCCCCCTGGCATTTAAAGCAGTGGTCAGAGGTTTAAGTACCGGATTGGTTTGTACTGAAGAAAACTGGTTGGCTACCGGACTTTCATAGGGTTCATAATGCTCGGGGAATGGCCCGTCTTTCAGTTTGCCAAACAAAGCTCCTACCCCATCCGGTAACATGATAAAGGGCTTGTTGCCTCCTGCAGCTGTCGGGCTCAGACTGGCATTGAAGTCAGGCACGTCTTTGCCGGTCCAGCGCAGGCCATCCCACCAGATTACGGCTTTATCGGCATGCCAGGGCTGGCCCTGTGGATCCGCGGCTGCCCGGTTATACAAAATGCGCCGATTGGCAGGCCAGGCATAACCCCAGCCCGGGTAGCTGCCTATGCCGCTATCATCCACATTGTTTCTGTTCTGGCTCTTGTTTCCTGTTGCCGTATAGAAACCGGAATAAATCCAGATCCCGCAGGCGGTAGAGCCATCGGCCTGGAGCTGACTGAACCCGCTGACCGGCATTCCGTCCGCCACAGTATAGCCGTTCATTTCCAGCCGCACCTGATTCAGGTCCGGTTCCCCGGCAGCACCATAAGGCCAGTATAGTTGTCGAATGGGCTCATCTTTAGCCTGCAGGCTGGTAGCATAGAGGCCTTTTAGTTTTAAACAGAGGTTATGCACGATCCAGGCATCATTTTGGGCCTGCCCCGGGGGATTTAAAGCTTGCCAGCGGTATTGCAGCCAGCGCCCGGAATTGGTGATGCAGCCTGATTTTTCAATCGCCGCTGCTACCGGCAAGATAAAGACTTCAGTATTGATTTCTGCTGGATTTACCCCCGGAGCTTTCCAGAAAGCAGCAGTTTCCGTTTCCCACAAATCCGCTACCACCAGCCATTGCAGTTTGGCCAGGGCTCTGGCAGTTTTCCCGGCATTAGGCCCTGATACCAGCGGATTCTGTCCAAAACAAAGCAGGCCTTTGATGGTGCCCTCATATATGTCTTCAAAGAGGTTGATATAGGAATAGTTTTTGGCTGCATTTCGCTTCGGCAAATAATGATAAGCAAAGTCCTTCTCCGCAACCGCTGCTGGGCCATACCAGGCTTTGAGCAAACTGACCATAAACCTGGGTTTATTCACCCAGTACCCCTGCGCCGGAGTTTCATTTTTGTTGTATTCAGTGAGGTTCTGGTGTTTAAGACTGCTGGTGGGGGAGGCCAGATAGCCCGGCAAACTGTCATAGAGCAAGCCCAGATCAGTAGAGCCCTGAACATTGGATTCACCCCGCAGAGCATTGATGCCTCCCCCCGGCTTACCGATATTCCCCAGCAACAGCTGTAAAATGGCATAGGAACGGACATTTTGTGAGCCTACACTGTGCTGGGTTGCCCCCATGGCATACAGAATGGTCCCCGTCTTATCCCGGGCCCCCGTGGCGGCAAAAAGGGAAGCCACCTGCAAAAATTCCTCCACCGTCATGCCACAAGTAGCCGCCACCCGTTCCGGAGTATAACGGGAATAATGCTGTTTTAAAAGCTGCCAGACGGTAGCCGGATTGGTCAGGGTAGGATCGGTAAGAATATTGCCAGCGGCATCCCGTTGAAAGCTCCAGCTGTCCTGGTTATAGCTGCGGTTCACCGGGTCATAGCCGCTAAACAGCCCATCCTCAAATTTAAAGCCAGGATTGACCAGATAAGCAGCATTGGTGTAAGCCAGCATATAGTCCCGGTCATAATAGCCTCCGGTAAGAACATAATTGATCAACCCGCCCATAAAGGCGATATCCGTCCCAGGCCGCAGTTTTATGTAAATATCAGCCTGGGCTGAAGTTCGGTTGAAACGAGGATCAACATGAATTATTTTAGCTCCCCGTTTTCTCCGGGCTTCATTTAGCCATTTGAAGGCGATCGGATGGTTTTCCGCTGCATTACTGCCGATTATCAGAGCACAGTCGGTATTTTGCAAATCAATCCAGTGATTGGTCATAGCCCCACGGCCATAAGTTGTTGCCAGACCGGCAACAGTTGAGCTATGTCAAACCCGGGCCTGATGTTCTAAATAAACTACCCCAAGCCCCCGCATGAATTTGGTGAGCAGATAGGCTTCTTCATTATCCAGGGCCGCTCCCCCCAGACAGGCAATGGCTTCAGTCCGGTTCACCGTCAGGCCATTTTCCATTTCTATAAAAGTCTCATCCCTCAGGGTTTTTATCCGACTGGCAATAGTGTCCAGCATCCAGTTCCAGTCTTTGGCCACCCAGGCATTGCTCCCCGGGGCCCGATAAAGGGGAGTGGTAATTCTGCGGCTATTTTCCCTGATTTGAAAAGAGGCTGCTCCTTTGCTGCAAACAGACCCCCGGTTAATGGGATGGTCAGGATCTCCTTCAATGTTAATCAGTGCTGGTACACCGTCTTTTATTTTGGTATGAACCAGCAGCCCGCAGCCAACTGAACAAAAGGAACAAATGGTTGGCGTAGCAACAGCATCAGTCAATTTGATGCTAATGGCGCTAGCGGTATCCGGTTGCAGAAACTCCAAACCGGAAATTAAAGTGGCCGCTGTCGAAACCCCGATTAGTTGCAAAAATCTCCTGCGGCTGATTAACATATTTTTCTCCCCTCCAAGCCGGTGATTTTCTCAGCCAGACCGGTATATCCCCTGGTTTGTGCCAGCACATCCAGATGGGACAACAGATGCCGCACTAACAACAGGTCTGGCAGTTCTTTCATAGCTGCACAGTGTCTTAAATCCAGGGTTTTTATATAAGTCTTACATTGCTGGCAATAGTGAATTTGTTGTTCTGGTGCATTATTGACAAAAAAATAGCCTAAATGTTGATGGTCGGTTGTGCCACAAGCGGGACATTTCAGCCTGGGAGCGGGCCAGCGCACCTCACAATAGCTGCAGGCCAGATATTTCTTCCCGTCGGCTGCCTCTAAAATGGCCAGATCAGCGCTGCAATTACAAACCGGGCACTTATGGTCTTTAGCAGTAGTTGTTTTTCTGCCTTTGGCCAGATACCAGGGCCGTAAAGTCCATTCGATCCAGTTGCCGATTAGCTCAGTCGGGATATGGTCAGGAGTCTCTGTCTTCAGAAGAGATCTATAGACTTCCTCACCCCTTTCCAGCAGATGTGCAATGATTTCAGCATGTTTTTTGTCCGTTTTTAGCAACAGCCGCCCCACTTTTTGCCAAAAAATGATAAATTCTTCCCCAGATAGCTGTTCACTTTGAATAACAGCAGCCTGCTTTGCCTGTAAAGCCACAAGCTCTTGCATGAACTCTTTTCCTGTATGTGAAATAAGGCTGAACAATTTTCTTCCCTCCCCTTTTCTAAGAGATTGATTTTCATTCTCATTATCTCTGGATTTTAAAGTTTTGTCAAGACAAAAATAAAACTGTCGTACGTCTGTGATATTGTTATATTGTAACGCTTCTGATAAAATGTCACTATGGAACAGGAGAGAATCACTATGGCAAAAAAAAATTGAAGCGTTACATGGTAATTATGAAACATATCCAAGGACTTATCACAGCTAACGAAGCTGCAATCGAACTGAATTTAAGTACTCGCCAGGTTTTTCGCCTTAAAAAAAGAATCTTGGAGGAGGGAGAAACCGGAATTATCCATAAAAACCGCGGGCGAAAACCGGCACATGCTTTATCAAATGAGCTGCGAAATACTATCCAGAACATTCTCAAAAGCGAACGCTACCGCAACTGCAATGATCATCATTTAGCCCAATTACTAGCCGAGCATGAGGGGATTACTGTCAGCCCCTCTACTATTCGCAGAATTCGTTGCGAATCCAATCTTCCACCTAAGAAAAAGACGTCCTCCTAAAGCTCATCGCCCAAGGAACAGAAAAACTCAGGCAGGTATGTTGGTCCAAATAGATGGTAGCTTTCATCCTTGGCTTGAAGACCGGTCTGCACCTTTCACTCTAATTGCAGCTATTGACGATGCTACTGGAGAAATTGTCTCAGCAGTTTTTCGCCCACGTGAGGATACGGAAGTGCAGGATTGGTATAACCCATATTAAAGCCCTTTCTCCTCAAGCCTAGGAAAAATCGAACGCCTCTTTGGCACACTACAAGATTGCTGGATGGTAGAATTGCGACTTCATAATATCAACTCTATTGAAGAAGCAAACAGGTTCTCCCAGAACTAATCAGGAGGCATAACCAGTTTTTTACAGTCCAACCTCTGATCCGGAAAGTGCATTTGTTCATTTAGGCGAAGGACAATCTCTTGAATATATCCTGTGCTACTGCGAAAGGCGCACTGTCCACCAAGGCGAAACAATATCATACAAAGGCAAAATTTATAAAATTGTAACGAATAGCTCAAAACAAACTATCCCAGTTAAAACGCGAGTCGAAGTTCGCGAAACTCTAAGCGGAGAGCTTTTTGTCTTATGCAAAGGACAAAGATTCTTACTGGAAGAAGTTCAAAAGCCCATTCGTCAAGAAACTCCTTTAAAAATGCTTTTTGTGATGTACCCTTTTTCAGAATGAAAATTGCTAAAAATATTATAAATAAATTTTTTAAACATTATCATTCAGTTGTTTAGCAAGGATAACGCTATCTCTCTTTTTTTAAATCCTAAAAAAGGGCGCACTAATCCCACTAGCCCTAAAATGACTTCTTAATCATCCGGCCTGTAACTTTTTGCCCATATTAGAGATGCTTTTCTTCTCCTTTTTAAGCTACTAGGCTCCGCATCTTCTCTGCCTGATTTTCCCGAATTCGCCCTATCGCCATTGCTAGCATAACACACAGGGCCAGTCCACACCGCAGCTTCATTTTGGCCATGCCCCGAATGGTATGCAGTTCGAATCCAAAGGATACATCGAGTCTGCTATTTACCCGTTCTACTGCTGTGCGTTTTTTATATTCTTTTTCCCACTTATAACTTGCCCGGTCGATCGGCGTGAATATCCGTCGGTTTTCCGCTAGCGGTATACGTATTCCCTGACTAACTGAACACTGTTCCATTCCCTGACACTTGATTCCGTATCGCTT
>NZ_BDLQ01000063.1:0-221 GCF_002049255.1 Carboxydocella sp. ULO1
CTGTACATGCAATACCAAAATCCAATGTCAGGCTACAGTAAAGCTCCACGGGGTCTTTCTGTCCTGTCGCAGGTAACACGCATCTTCACGTGTACTACAATTTCGCCGAGTCCCTCGTTGAGACAGCGCCCAAGTCGTTACGCCTTTCGTGCGGGTCGGAACTTACCCGACAAGGAATTTCGCTACCTTAGGACCGTTATAGTTACGGCCGCCGTTTACCG
>NZ_BDLQ01000064.1:0-374 GCF_002049255.1 Carboxydocella sp. ULO1
ATGCTTTTTGCGATGTACCCTTTTTCAGAATGAAAATTGCTAAAAATATTATAAATAAATTTTTTTAAACATTATCATTCAGTTGTTTAGCAAGGATAACGGTATCTCTCTTTTTTTAAATCCTAAAAAAGGGCGCACTAATCCCACTAGCCCTAAAATGACTTCTTAATCATCCGGCCTGTAACTTTTTGCCCATATTAGAGATGCTTTTCTTCTCCTTTTTAAGCTACTAGGCTCCGCATCTTCTCTGCCTGATTTTCCCGAATTCGCCCTATCGCCATTGCTAGCATAACACATAGGGCCAGTCCGCACCGCAGCTTCATTTTGGCCATGCCCCGAATGGTATGCTGTTCGAATCCAAAGGATACATCGAG
>NZ_BDLQ01000065.1:0-512 GCF_002049255.1 Carboxydocella sp. ULO1
GGGGAAAATGAATGACGCCATCAAGGAAAGACTTATGAAAACAAAAAGCACAGAAGAATTTTGGCAGATTGTAAAAGAAGAATACCCGGGAGATAAATTAACGATACGTTTTTTAGGGGAAAAATTAGGCAAGGATGTATTTGAACATCTTACCAAGTTGATGTTCGGTGACGATCCTGAGACTGTTCAAAACCATACTGACCCAAGAAAAGTATTTACACAAAGAAAGCGGGGTGATTAAATGACCTACGGCATCGGCATCGGCTTCCCGGCGGAGCTAACCAAGGAGGACATTAAGAAGTTGAAGCGGGAACTGGCCCACGACGTGTTAGGGGTGGTGGACGGTGGAAAGGCAAAATCAAAACCAACAGCAAAGCGCACAGGTGGAAGTAAGACAAAACCCGCCGGCAAAGAGGATTGAAGTGCATCCAGTTCATCAGAAATTAGTAGTGCGGGATATGAAAACAGGGCAATTTGTTAACAAGCGCTGAGGCGTAAGCCAAGGCGCTTTT
>NZ_BDLQ01000066.1:0-1143 GCF_002049255.1 Carboxydocella sp. ULO1
TTTAAGGCCTCCAGGTCCACCCATGGCGCAAGCGGCACGTCGTTAACTTGCATCTCGCCGGAGATAATGGCCTGCACTGCGCAGATTTCTCCGACAGCTTCTTTAAGCGATTCTGGCAGCTCCATTTCTAGCTCGCGGTAGTGCCGTGCTAAGTGCTTTGCTGCTTGTCGCTTTTGTTGAGGTGTAAGGCTGGGTTCCGCACGGGCACCGGCCAAAGCAGCAGCCGCCGCTATTAGGCCATTGCGGTTGATTACAATTTGGCCATCATCCCTGACCTCATGATGAGGCATAACCCAGTTTTGGCTTGGCGCGTCCTCTAAGCTTTCGCCGCGTATTACCGCATAGACTTCGCGGATAGCTTCCCTAACGCCCTCTGCGCCTTCTTCTAAGCCTTGAACCAGTATATTGCGAATCGCAGTCTTATCTACATCGCCCCACGGCTTATTACTCACTGTCTTGCTTATCTCAAACCGCTTCGGCATCATTTTTCACCTCCTTTCGTCTCAATCTGTTGTGAAGAGCTACATGTACAGACTGCGATGGCAATACCTCAAGGTTTTCTGGACGGTTATCAGTAATATCACCATTTTTATGGTGGACGACTTCATTAGGCAAAAGTCTCCTGCCTAGCACTTTTTCCATAACAAGACGGTGCTCCATAACATAACCGTAGGAATTAGCCTGAGGATGATCCGGCTTTAAGACGCCTATGTACCCCCGCCCAAGTTTAGATCTGCCTTCGCAATCGGCATCTTTACATCCCTTCGAACAGTATTTACCCCAGCCTCGACGGAGCTTACTAGCAAAGACTATAAATTCCTTACCACAATACGCACACTTGCGTACTTCGCTGGGTTCTCGTTCAAAGCTTTTGCCCCGTTTCCACTGATTACAACAGTCTATAGAACAAAACCTTACCCGCCTTTCTTTTACCCGCCACCTCTCTACTTCAAATTCCTTGCCACAGTATTCACACCTTAAAGCAACAGTAGAAGCCACTTATTCATCGCTACCCCCTTCTCACGGGCACAATAAAAGCGCCTTGGCTTACGCCTCAGCGCTTGTTAACAAATTGCCCTGTTTTCATATCCCGCACTACTAATTTCTGATGAACTGGATGCACTTCAATCCTCTTTGCCGGCG
>NZ_BDLQ01000067.1:0-4632 GCF_002049255.1 Carboxydocella sp. ULO1
GTTTTGCGCTAAAAACCCTTTCCTATACACCTTTTTCTGGGGTAAATTTATTTTCGTCCTTCCGCTAATCCCTTGGCCTGTCAGGATTATCTGACAACGCAATTAGCTCTAACAAAAACGGGGCCAGTCCTTAAAGACCGGCTGATAGCCTTTACTTAACAACATCCTTTTTATTTCTTCTACAGGTCTTTCATCAGCAACACTGAACTGTCCAGCGCTGGCATCGGCTTCTACGGCATAACCCCCAACAGTGGTTTTGGAACCGGCGGACATAGAAGTGATACCTAGAGGCACCAGGTGATCCCGCAATTCTGCTCGCTCTCGGGTGGAGAGGGTTAGGCCAGCCTGGGGCAGAAAAAGACGAAAAGCCAGGATTATTTGGACTAATTCCCGGTCACTGACCGGATAGGGGGGCTGACTGCCTGGCAGTGGTCTTAACCTGGGAACTGAAAGAGCGATTTCCACTTCCGGGTATTTTTTTTGCAAGTAATAGGCATGCAGTCCAGCCAGAAAGGCTTCCATCCGCCATGGTCCCAGGCCCAGCAGAGCACCCAGGTTGACCCGGCGCATGCCCGCCCGGCAAGCTCGTTCCGGTGCGTCCAGCCGGAAATGGTAATCCTTTTTGGGCCCGGCCAGATGATAGCGGGCATAAAGCTCAGGATCATATACTTCCTGATAGATGGTCAAACTGTCTGCCCCGGCTGTTACCATCTGCCGGTATTCCGCCTCGGTCAGAGGGTAAACTTCCAGTCCCAGAGAGGAGAAATAGGGTTTTAGTATGTTAATACATTCAGCCAGATACTCCAGACTGGCATGGCGGCGCGATTCGCCGGTTAACAGCAGGAGATGGCGAAATCCGGCGGCAGCCAGAGTTTGCCCCTCTTGCCAGACCTCTTCCCTGGTCAGAGTACGTCGGGGCAGGGATTGACCGGCATGAAAATGGCAATAAGTGCATTTGTTAACACAGTAATTGCTGAGATAGAGGGGTGTATATAAAAGGATATTACGACCAAAATGTTTCATGGTCAGGGCATGGGCCCGCTGGGCCATTTCTTCCAGTAGTCCGCCGGCAGCGGGGGAGAGCAGGAGCAAAAACTCCAGGGGATGGAGGGAGTTTTTGCCCAGCAAGGCCCTGATTTGTTCCGGACGGGCAGTTGTCAGCCGTTCTTCCAGATTGGCGGCGGTATAGGTTTGAGCATAATCGAAAAAACTCATTTTTATTCACCTCAATCCAGGAAACCGGTCAGGGGGGAGCTGGCCCGGGCCAGGCTGGATTCCGGACCCAGTCCGGCCAGATAAGCTGTTCGTCCCGCTTCTACCGCCTGCCGGAAGGCAGCAGCCATTGCCACCGGGTCCCGGGCAGTGGCTATGGCAGTATTGAGCAGGACGGCAGCGGCGCCCATTTCCAGGGCTTCAGCAGCATGGGAGGGACGGCCGATCCCGGCATCCACAATCACTGGAACCTGGCACTCCTCGATCATAATGCCAATCAGCTCTCTGGTTTTCAGGCCCCGGTTAGTACCAATAGGGGCACCCAGGGGCATGACAGCGGCAGCTCCGGCTGCTTCCATGGCTTTGGCCATCATCAGGTCAGGAGACATATAGGGCAGAACGGTAAAGCCTTCTTTGGCCAGAATTTCCGTCGCTTTTAAAGTTTCGTAATTATCAGGCAACAAATATTTCTGGTCGGGGATTACTTCAATTTTAATCCAGTCACCGCAACCGGCTGCACGGGCCAGACGGGCCAGGCGCACCGCTTCCTCGGCATTACGGGCTCCGGAAGTATTGGGCATGAGGATAATGTCTTTGGGAAGATAATCCAGGATATTATCTTCCGGGTGGGTAAAGTCCACCCGCCGCAGAGCTACGGTAACAACCTGAGCCCCGGCGGCGGCAATTACTTCCGGCATGAGGGTATGGGGCAATTTGCCACTGCCGATAAAGAGCCGGCTATTGAGAGTATAGCGACCGATTTGCAACTGATCAGCCATAGTCTTAACCTCCTCCTAAAAATTTCACGATTTCCACCTGATCGCCCGGATTTAATGCCACTTCTGCGAAGCGGTTGCGGTCGATAATTTCCCGATTTACTTCCACAACCACCAGCTGGGGATTGAGGTTTTTGCTGGCCAGTAAGGCGGCGATAGTAGTGCCCGCTTCAATCGAAGTCGGTTGGCCGTTCAGGAGAATTTCCACCATAAAACCTACCTCCTTTGACAGATGCATTCAGGCTTAACGGCAAAGGGCAGGGTGCGGGCCGTCATGTCGAGGCCATCAAAAATGAACAAACGTCCGGTCAAGAGCTGGCCGGCACCCAGCAAAAACTTTATCGCTTCCTGGGCCTGGATGGTTCCCAGGGTACCGGCGACGGCACCCAGAATTCCCACCGTTTTGCTGGTGGGAGTAATTTCCGGCGGGGGAGCCGCCTGGAAGAAGCAACGCAGACAAGGAGTCTGGCCGCCTGGCACCCAGGTCAGAGTTTGCCCTTCCCAGGCCAGGACACCGGCGTGGGAAAAGGGGATTCCCGCTTGAACACAGAGGTCATTGATCAGGAATTTGGTATCGAAGTTATCACTGGCATCAATAACAAAATCATATTGGTACTCCCGGACCAGGGTCAACAGATTATCAGCGGTAATGCGCTCCTGGTGCAGGTTAACCTGTAAATCGGGATAAAAGTCCTGCAGAGTGCGGGCGGCCGAGGTGGTCTTGGGCCAACCCAGGCGGTGACTGCCATGTAAAATCTGACGATTGAGGTTGGAGTCTTCAACCCGATCATTATCGGCCAGCCCCAGGGTGCCGACACCGGCAGCAGCCAGGTAATAGGTAACGGCCGAGCCCAGGCCCCCGCAGCCGATAACCAGCACCCGACCCTGTTTTAATTTGGCCTGCCCTTCCGGGCCGATTTCCGGCATCACCAGCTGGCGTTCAAAACGTGAGTTATTCATGCCTTTCTACCTCCGGCCACGAAATTTTTCAGCTCCCGGGCGGCAGCTGTTACATCAGGGGCGGCTACCACAGCGGATATGACAGCTACATTGCGGGCACCGGCAGCCAGTACTTGCTGGATATTACCGGCATTAATACCCCCGATGGCAACAAAGGGGACAGATAATTCCCGGGCTACACGCTGTACCAGGCTCAGGCCTACAGGTTTTTCCGCATCGGGTTTGGAACTGGTGGGGAAAACGGGTCCAACCCCGATATAGTCTACCGGCAGTTTACTGGCAGCCAGGGCCTGTTCCCAGGAATGGGTGGAAAGGCCGATGATCTTATCTGGTCCCATGATTTGCCGGGCCATGGTAACCGGCAGGTCATCCTGGCCTAAATGCACACCATCGGCATCAACGGCCAGAGCAATATCCACCCTGTCGTTGACGATAAAGGTGGCTCCATAGCGGTGGGCCAGTTCCTTGAGGGCCAGACCAGCAGCTACCAGCTCGCGGCCGGACAGATTCTTTTCCCGCAGCTGTATCACGGTGGCTCCACCGACCAGGGCAGCTTCCATCACTGCCAGCAATTCCCTGCCCTGAGCCAGATGCTGGCCGCTGATTACATACAGGGATAAATCCAGTTTTTTCATGCACATCCTCCTCCCCTAAGAAATAAGCACCTGACCGGGTCGGTCAGGTGCAGTGTAAGCAAAAAGCGCTGATCTTTTCACCTACCTTCCCTCCGCCGGTATTATCCGTCTCAGGTTCAAAGGGTTAGAACGGTTCATCGCCCGTCCTTCTCAGCCCGGCTCAACGAGCACCCCCAGGTAGTATCACTATTGCTTTTTTTCATTATATACCAGAATCCATTAAGCAGGCAATAGTCTTTTTGCGATCACTAGAACCTGTTGTCCCTGTCTAATCCCGGCAGCATTGGCCTCATCGGTATCGAGATGAAAGTCGGGCAGATAATCCCTGGAAACCCTGACCAGGACGTTATTGAATACCACTTCTTTTTCCCCTTCTGCTAATATCTGCAGGCGATCCCCGTCTTCCAGGCCATGCTGCCGGGCGGTAGCCGGGTCCAGATGCAGGTGGGGTGCGGCCTTGATAACCCCAAAAGGCAGGTCGACAGAACCCCGGGGTCCCACCAGAACGATGCCGGGAGTACCATCCAGATCCCCGGAATCCCGAATGGGTGGTTCCAGTCCCAGCTGATAAGCATCGGTGCCGGAGAGTTCCACCTGGTTATAAGGGCGGCAGGGACCTAAAATCCGCACTTCCTCCAGGACACCCTTAGGGCCGACCAGAGTGAGGGTTTCCTGGGCGGCATACTGGCCCGGTTGACTGAGGGGTTTGGCCGGAGTGAGCTGATAGCCGGGGCCAAACAGTTCCTCCAGGTCGCGCTGGGTTAAATGGATATGGCGGGCAGAGATACCGACCGGTACCGGCCAGGGCTCGGGATAGGGCTCCAGATAAGGAGAGATGAAAACAGGGGCGGCTATTTCAGCTGGCAAAATTTCTTCTCTCACCAAGGGATACACCTCCTCCACTGTTAGGTTTAACCGCGCAAGTATCTTGCATACATCTGAGCTAATTGCGTTGTCAGATAATCCTGACAGGCCAAGGGATTAGCGGAAGGACGAAAATAAATTTACCCCAGAAAAAGGTGTATAGGAAAGGGTTTTTAGCGCAAAAC
>NZ_BDLQ01000068.1:0-221 GCF_002049255.1 Carboxydocella sp. ULO1
CTGTACATGCAATACCAAAATCCAATGTCAGGCTACAGTAAAGCTCCACGGGGTCTTTCTGTCCTGTCGCAGGTAACACGCATCTTCACGTGTACTACAATTTCGCCGAGCCCCTCGTTGAGACAGCGCCCAAGTCGTTACGCCTTTCGTGCGGGTCGGAACTTACCCGACAAGGAATTTCGCTACCTTAGGACCGTTATAGTTACGGCCGCCGTTTACCG
>NZ_BDLQ01000070.1:0-221 GCF_002049255.1 Carboxydocella sp. ULO1
TTGTAATTTGATTCCCTTCTGTATCCGTTGTTTCAATCAGACGTACAGGGTGCTTCATTCTTGATGAACCCCAGCCCAGGATAGCTATGTAATCCCTGCTAATTTCGCTTGCCGGCGAAAGTGGCAATTCTTTTTGCACATACACCACAGCATTTGACTTGAGACGAGTTACAAAACCTATTCCTTTTTCACAGTAGTGATCGAATTTCTTGTAATCAACA
>NZ_BDLQ01000071.1:0-221 GCF_002049255.1 Carboxydocella sp. ULO1
GATGCCTCGGTTATTAGCTTGTGTCTAAGCCGTTATCGCTGGGCAGAATTCCGTAAAGAGAAAGGCGGTATAAAACTTCATCTCAGGCTTAATTTGTTTGGGCAAGGGGTCCTGCCGGATTGCGCAACAATTACCACAGCAAAACATAGTGATAAGACAGAAATGGACAATCTGATAGTTGAAGAGAAGGATGCAATTAATATTTTTGACCGCGGCTATGT
>NZ_BDLQ01000072.1:0-294 GCF_002049255.1 Carboxydocella sp. ULO1
TGAAGATGCGTGTTACCTGCGACAGGACAGAAAGACCCCGTGGAGCTTTACTGTAGCCTGACATTGGATTTTGGTATTGCATGTACAGGATAGGTGGGAGACTGGGAAGCTTAGGCGCCAGCCTAAGTGGAGTCGCTGGTGGGATACCACCCTTGTGATATTGAAGTTCTAACCCTGGCCCGTAAGCCGGGTAGGGGACAGTGTCAGGTGGGCAGTTTGACTGGGGCGGTCGCCTCCCAAAGAGTAACGGAGGCGCCCAAAGGTTCCCTCAGCGCGAATGGAAAACGCGCGGAG
>NZ_BDLQ01000073.1:0-2218 GCF_002049255.1 Carboxydocella sp. ULO1
CACAGGCAGATAACGGCTTTGGCAAGCTGTTTATACCAGGTACTTAAAGATAATGGCCTGGCGTTTGCCTGAGGAGGGTAAGCAGTGAACCCAACTGAAATTTTAGAAACTGCAAAACAATTGCCGCTGGTTATTACCCAGCAGATGCAGGGAGTGCCACCAGCGGTGATAATACAAGTTATTGCCGAGGAAATGCAAAAATTAGCTGAGACATGCAGGAATTAACATAAATACACCGAACGCTTAAAAGCAGGAGGGAAAAGCAAAAACTGTTCAGCAAATTTCAAGAGATATAGGAATTAAGCAAATAGTAGTTTTATCAATTTTAAATGAGCTACCAAGAGATATTGTTGCAATTGAAGTTGAGCCGCTGAATGGAAACAATACCTCTGTAAAGTACAGATATAAAAATTAACCTACAGTTAGAGCCTTCGGGCTCTTTTTTAAAAATGTGAGGCAGGTGAGGTGATGTGAAACTTACGGAAAAACAGAAAGCGTTTTGCGATTATTACATTGAGACGCTAAATGCTACTGAAAGTTACAAAAGAGCAGGTTATAAGGTTAAAAGTGAAGATGCCGCTAATGCGGCTGCAAGTAGAATGTTAAGAAATGTTAAGGTTCGCAAATACATCGAAGAAAGAATGAAGCAAAAGGAATCCGAGCGTATTGCCTCCCAGGACGAAGTGTTAGAATTCCTCACTCGAGTTATGCGCGGTCAAGAAACCGAAGAAGTAGTTGGCTTTACTGAAAGTGGCCCGGTTAAAGAAAAGAAAGCACCAAGCACAAAGGATCGGGTAAAAGCAGCGGAGCTTTTAGGAAAAAGATATGCACTGTTTACCGAAAAGGTTAACATTAGCGGCAACATGGGCGTCGTAATTGTTGATGACATCAAGGCAGATGATAGCGATGGAGAAGATTAGGTTAAGCGAATTAATAGCACCAAGCTTTTATGAAGTGCATCAGGATATTAAAAACAATCGCTACACTCATTACTGGTTAAAAGGTGGCCGGGGTTCTACCAAATCATCTTTTGTAAGTTTGGAAATAATCCTTGGCATGATGAAAGATCCGAATGCCAATGCGGTAACCCTTAGAAAAGTAAAAGAAACCCTAAAAGACAGTGTATTTGAGCAGTTAGTTTGGGCTATTGAAAAGCTAAAGGTTAGCGAGTACTGGGAAATTAAGCATAACCCAATGGAGCTAACTTATATCCCGACCGGGCAAAAGATTTTATTCCGGGGAGCGGATAAGCCAAGAAAAATCAAATCAATAAAGGTTAGTCGTGGATATGTGAAGTTTATTTGGTATGAAGAAGTAGACGAATTCAATGGCATAGAAGAAATCCGGGTAATAAACCAGTCCTTAATGAGGGGCGGGCAACAGTTTTGTGTTTTTTATACCTATAACCCGCCAAATTCAGTACGGAGCTGGGTAAATGAAGAAGTTTTAATTGAAAGAGCAGACAGAAAGATACATCATAGCACGTATTTGACTGTTCCTCGTGAATGGCTTGGGGAACAGTTTTTTATTGAAGCAGAGCATTTAAGACGGATTAACGAGAAAGCTTACCGGCATGAGTATTTAGGGGAAGTTACCGGAACTGGTGGGGAAATATTCAGTAACATCACAATTCGAAAAATTACCGATAACGAAATAAAAGCATTTGACCGCATCCGCCGGGGGATTGACTGGGGTTATGCGATAGATCCCGTTCACTATACAGTTTGCCATTATGATCGCACTCGCAGGCGGCTTTTTATTTTTTATGAGATTCACCAAGTTGGATTATCAAATCGACGCTTGGCTGAATTAATCAAGGAGGAAAACAAATTGAATTCTCTAATTACAGCTGATAGTGCAGAGCCAAAATCAATTGCAGAGTTAAAGAGTTATGGATTGAAAGTATATGGTGCCAAGAAAGGTCCAGGAAGCGTCGAATTTGGTATTAAGTTTTTGCAGGATTTAGAAGAGATAGTGGTAGACCCGGAAAGATGCCCGAATACAGCCAGGGAGTTTTTGAATTACGAGTTAGAAAAAGATAACAACGGCAATTTCAAAGCCGATTTCCCCGATAAAAACAACCATAGCATTGATGCTGTTAGATATGCCCTTGAGGATGATATGATAGGCGTCAATATGAATGGCGTTGAGATATTGAGAGGTGTAAAGATTTATGGCTAAACAAAAGTGGTTTAAAAGAGCCGTCGGAGAAATATCT
>NZ_BDLQ01000074.1:0-317 GCF_002049255.1 Carboxydocella sp. ULO1
AAATCAAGAAGTCAGGACAAGAACTTTTCGGGCTGAACTCCCGCTTTGTCGATGACTCCAGACTTAAAGCACAGGCCCTGCTGGACTCCCAAACAGAACTGCTGAAGTTAAAAAATGAAGAAACAGAAAAGAAACTGGGCCGGGCCAGGAAGAAACTCAGCCTGGCCATGAGGAAGCTGGCGAAGGCAGAGGAAAAAGGGGCTGCACCAGAAGATATTGAAAAGCTCCGCCTGGCAGTCAAGGGGCGGAACAAGCGGGTGGTTTCACTGGCAAAAAGGCTGGCTGAACTGAAGGATTACCGGGAGAAGGGTACAATA
>NZ_BDLQ01000075.1:0-32592 GCF_002049255.1 Carboxydocella sp. ULO1
AGAGATACCGTTATCCTTGCTAAACAACTGAATGATAATGTTTAAAAAAATTTATTTATAATATTTTTAGCAATTTTCATTCTGAAAAAGGGTACATCGCAAAAAGCATTTTTTAGCAATACCTATACCGTTGTCATTTACAACGATGTGGCTCAAGCCGCCCCGTTGAAACACATTAATAAAAACCTCACCACCTTCCGGAGTATATTTCAAACTATTGGTTAATAAGTTAACAACAACTTGCCCAATTTTTTCCCGGTCAGCAATGATTTCACACGGCTGCCCGCTGAAAGTCAGGGCAATCTTTTTTTTATAGAAATCCCGTTGAAAATTAGTTATAATGTTATTTACCAAACTTGACAAATCAAACTTAACTTTATTGAGTTCTATTTGTCCGGTATCGTATTTATTAAGTTTTTCCAGATCATTTACCAGACTGGTCATTCTTAAAATTTCCTCATGACAGCTGATTAACCGTTCTCTGGTTGGCTCCCAAATCCCCTCTATTAAAGCCTCTAGATGACTTTGCAAGGTTGCTAAAGGTGTTCGCAGCTCATGGGCTATATCTGCAGTTAATCGCTTATTGCTTTCCTCCTGTTCTCGCAAATCCTCTTCCAGTTGTTTTATTGCATAGGCCAATTCTTTTATTTCACTGATTTTAGTATCGATCAATTTATCGCGAAAACTTTGCCGTCTTGACGCTATCTCTTTAGCCGCTTCTACTATTGCCCCTAATTGACGGCCCATTGTTTCAGAAATTCGGGTACTGAACAATAAAACCATCAAAAAAGAAATTCCAGCTATTACTAGCAACGATTTATTCAATGAATTTAAGAAAAGGATGTCATGTTCATTTAAAAAATAAGTATCATAATAACTAATTGTTAATTTCCCAATGGACAAATTATCCGGGCCTTTAAGCGGATATTCTTTAGTAATCAACGAAGGCTTGACAGTTTTAAAATATACCCCTGCCCGTGCCTGGATCTGTTCCAGCGTCTGCCGGTATGTTTGTGGATCAATCTGTTGCGGTGACCACAGGGTCTGACCCTGGCTATCTGTTAGAGTTATTAAATAACCTTTCGCCAACATTTCCTGACCTGATTTGCTGATTTGCTCCCGATTCCATTTACCATCCTTGTAAAATTCGGTAAATTCTTTTACAATTTTAAGATGTTCCTCACTCTGCAGTTCATGGATATAATTTAAAAAATGCTCGTTGATCAGCATGTGCGTGGCAAGGGTAACCAGAAAAATTGTCACTACCGCCAATGCACCATGGGTTAACAGCATCAACCAGCGCAAACGCAGAATTATCAGCCTCCTCCTCCGAATTTATAACCAAAGCCATGCACTGTTAAAATAAACTGAGGGTGTTTGCTGTCCTTTTCAATTTTCTGTCGAAGATTTTTGATATGAGTATCAATAGCACGTTCATTACCGGTGTAATCATAACCGAAAACCCTGATTACCAATTCATCCCGGCTAAAAACCCGTTGCGGGTTTTTACACATGGTTATCAAAATCTTGTATTCACTGGGAGTTAAATTTATATGTTTCCCCTCCACTTTAACTTCATGGGTAATTGTATCAATTTCTAAATAGCCATTGGCAAAAGTCAATTTATCTGACTTTATCTGCTCAGAGTCATCTGTCCTTCTTAATATTGCTCTCACCCGGGCCATTAATTCCTGGGGGCTGAAAGGTTTGACAATATAATCGTCTGCCCCTAATTCCAAGCCATTGATTCTGGATTCTACCTGACTTTTAGCAGTTAGCATAATAATGGGAACCCCGGATTTCTTTCTTATCTCCATACAAACTTTTTCACCACTGATATCAGGCAACATTAAATCCAAAATAATCAAGTCGGGATTAAATAATTGAAACCTCTTCAACGCCTGGCTCCCATCAAAGGCACAATCTACCTTATAACCTCCTTTTTGCAGGTAAGAGGTAATAACCTCAACAATTTTTTTCTCGTCATCTACTACCAGGATTTTCTTGGGAAACGCCAAATTTATCACCTCCTGTCGTAGTTTCAATTATTTTAGTGTAGCTAATTTCTTTCTACGATAATATTCAACAACAAATTTGTGTAGATTTTATGTAAAAACCGTGAAAAATTTGCGAACTAAGTCACTTTCTCTACACAGAATCTCCACATTCGACATGTAAAATGATGTCAAAAGGAGGTAATGCTATGCACAGGATAAACAGGCGCGATTTTTTAAGATATTCCGGCTTTGCAGGATTTTCTTTGCTCACAGGAGGAATCGGAGCTATCCTTGAAGGCTGTACCATTCACTCAACCAAAACACCGAAAAGTTTTGTCACCCCTTTGATTGTTCCTGACACCGCTGGACCTCTAGCTCTTTATAAACCCGATTCTGAAACTTTTAAAATAGAAGCAGGTACAGCGAAATTAAAAATCGTCAATGAGAAAGAATCTTTATTAAATGTATATAAAATAAAACACCAGGAAAAAACTCTAATTAACCCAACAATATTGGTGCAAAAAGGCCAGGAACTCAGGGTCACCCTGGAGAACGGTCTATCCGAAGATACTATAATTCACTGGCATGGTTTAATGGTGGAAGATAAAATGGATGGTCATCCTGCTTATGCTATTAAACCTGGTGAAAGGTATGAGTATAAATTTAAAGTGAAAAATCGTGGTGGTACATACTGGTATCACCCTCATCCAGAAAACCTTACTGCAAAACAGGCATATAAAGGATTAGCGGGAATTCTACTGGTTGAAGATGAAGAGGAACTGCAGCTGCGTCAATCTCTGGAATTGGAACTGGGAAAAAACGACATACCTCTGGTAATCCAGGATAAGCGTTTTGACCAAGCAGGTAACATACTATATAACCCTGATGATATGGAAAAAATAATGGGTTTTCATGGAAACAAGGTTCTGGTAAACTTAACTTTAAATCCGCTCCTCAAAGTAGCCAAAAAATTTTATCGTTTCAGGATATTAAATGGTTCTAATGCCAGAATCTATTGTTTATCGTTGCATAGTGAACAGCGAAGGGATTTTATCCCTATCTACTTAATAGGAACTGATGGTGGTCTTCTTGATAAACCATACAAAATTAATAAATTTTTTATCTCTCCAGGGGAAAGAGCTGACATACTGGTTGATTTCACCTCATTCAATACCGGTGAGGAATTGTTTTTTAAAAGCCTGGCCTTCGACCCTATGGACAATGAAGATGCAGAAAACATGGATAATATGGGTATGCAACATGATTCATTAAAAGCAGGAGAAGAAATTAATATACTCAAAATTGTCATCAACCGGGAAACAGAAAAAACGTTTAAAATTCCCCAAAACTTATCTAGCCTAAAACCAATTAATAT
Source organism: Carboxydocella sp. ULO1 (assembly GCF_002049255.1). Classification (NCBI taxonomy): domain Bacteria; kingdom Bacillati; phylum Bacillota; class Clostridia; order Eubacteriales; family Clostridiales Family XVI. Incertae Sedis; genus Carboxydocella; species Carboxydocella sp. ULO1. The sequence continues at coordinate 3,373 of NZ_BDLQ01000075.1, forward strand.
TAAGGATTCATTGACCAGAAAATTCAGGTTATCATTTACAGGTAAACAGTGGCAAATTAATGGTCAAACTTTTAATATATCGCAGTTTCCTGTAATTGTTAAGAAACACAGCAAAGAAATATGGGAAATTGCTAATGATAAAAAAAGCATGCCTCATCCGATGCATTTGCATGGTTTTATGTTTCAAGTTCTGCAGCGTTTGAATAGCCCGAAACAAGTACAGGATCTTGCTATTGACCAAAGTGGTCGAACCGCTATGGACCTGGGTTGGAAAGATACGGTTTTAATTTGGCCAGGGGAAACAGTAAGGATAGCCATCGACTTCACCCATGATTTCACCGGAGATCAGGTTTACCTGTTTCATTGCCATAATCTCGAACATGAAGATCTCGGCATGATGCTCAATCTAAAAGTTAAAGAATAAAAAACAAAAGCCCTCAACCCCTTCTTTCGGTACAGGTTGAGGGCGTAATTATCTTTAATTACCTCAAAGACAGTAGACTAAATTCTTCTTTTTCTACACTATCGGAATTCTTAACAAAACGTTTACTCAGTATTCTGGCATTCTTCCAGGCACCTAAAGCATTAAGCATAATGGGGTTTTCGGCAAATAGCAAAGGCACGGGCTCCAATAATTCCTTGATAATATCTTTATATAACAGCGAACCACCACCATATAAAATTAGTCCGGAAATATCCGGCAACTGGATGCCTGCAGCTGTCGCCTTGGAAATAAACTCTTCTATCAATTGTCTACCTTCCTGTTCTATGTACTGCCGACATATCTGATTGAATTCAGGTATTTCTTTGCCATAACATAGTAAATTTCCGTCACCAATAATAACACTATCTACTTTATGCCTTGGTATACTCACTTTATATTCAGTTTTTATGTAGTCTAAAATTCGGTTTGCGGGATCAATGGTCCCACGGTCAATCCCAAAAAAAGTACGCGGTTCCAGATTGTCCAGCACAGTTACGTCAGAGGTTAATGAGCCGATATCTAGCCCCAAAATCATCTTTTCCCCAAAACGGCTTGCCACTTGCTGTATAATTTCTCCTTCTTCATCATACATCAGTGCATTTAAAGCACAGAGACCTTCGGGCTGAATATCCACTTCCAATATATCAAATTCCACTTCCACTCCATTAAATATCGGATTTAAGAATTTAACTTTATGAGTTCCAAGCAAGGAATTACGCAAAATATTAATATTATCCTGTTGATTAGCAAAATATTCCTCGGTTGGTAGCATTGTGCCGAGAATTATTTCTTCTTTTATCTGCTTACAGTTGGGTTTCAGCAGCGAAACTGCAATCGCAGTCAAGAGGACAATTCTAGTTTGCAAATCTTTGGCCTTGCCCTTATGCCGGTCAGCAACAGTCCTCTCTTTTATGATACCTCTGTTAAAATTATAGGCCATTTTTCCGACGAAATATCTGCCCAGATTTTGCCCGGAGCTCAAGATTTCTACTTCCAGGAGATTTAACGGGTTACGAGTATCATCATTTACAACTCTTCTGGCATGCCAGGGAGCCGATATATTTAATATACAAAATTCCCTTTTTGTAGGCCCAATAATTTTAAATGCATCATTACCCAAATCTGCACCCACGGTTAAATAATTCTTCATCGCATCCACCCCTTAAGTTTAGTTTAGCTAAGGTAATTATACCTAATCCAAGTAAACCTATCAACATATTCTGGTTTATTTCCCATTATTCGACATTTATTCTGATAAATCGATTGGTTTCGCTTTTGACATTTACTTGCTTTGTATTTTATGATAACATCAGAATATTTTTTTCAGAGGTGAATCGTTTTGGCTGGTTCAATTGATACATGTGAAAAATGCGGGAAGCCTGTCAGAGAAGAATGGAACTACTGCCCTTTTTGTAAACATCAGCCAGTACTTACCCGCTGCCCGCATTGTCTAAAAAAAGTAAAACTGCGCTGGCAGTATTGTCCTTTTTGTCGCGCCAATATCAAGGGAAACCGCACGACTGCCACAATAAACGCAGAAGCTAATGCCTGGCTCCGAGCAATATTGGAATCCACTGTAGCCACGAAATAATGCCGGCAAAAAATTTGCCGGCATTTCCTATCTGCTTTTTTAAAATATGCGTTTACTGTCCAGCAACATGGTCACCGGGCCGTCATTGGCCAGCTCTACCAGCATTTCGGCCTGGAACTGGCCGGTAACCACTGATAACCCCTGTTCTTCCAGCAAAACCCTTACCCGCTCATAAAGGGCCAGAGCCTGTTCCGGTGGCGCCGCTTCAGTAAAACTGGGCCGCCGTCCTTTGCGGCAGTCGCCATAAAGGGTGAACTGGGACACCAGCAATACCTCTCCACCGCTATCCTTTACCGACAGGTTGAGTTTACCCTCCTGGTCGGGAAAAATGCGGAGATGGGCAATTTTCTCTGCCAGATAGCTGGCATCTTCCTCCCCATCGTCCTGCCCTACTCCTAATAACACCACCAAACCAGGTCCGATTTCCCCAATAACTTGACCGGCTACTGTTACTCGACCGTAACGAGCCCGTTGCACTACTGCCCTCATCCCTCTTCCTCCTATGCCCCTGGTGCGGTCCGCCGAATCTCATAAACATCCCGCACCTTGCGAATGCGATTGATGATATAATTTAGCTGTTCCAGCCCCTTGACCTCCAGGACCAGCTCAATGGCTGCCTGGTTATTGCGCAGGCTGCGGGCTGAAACGGAATTGGCCGAAATCTTCAGATCCGATAGCACTGCCATGACATCAGACAACAGTCCGGCCCGATCCATGGCTGCTATTTCCAGTTTGACCTGGTAATTATCAGTATATCCCTGTTCCCAGGTAACTTCAATAATTCGTTCTTTTTCCGTCTCCTGAAAATTAACCACATTATGACAGTCAGCCCGATGAACCGATACCCCTTTACCCCGGGTCACATAGCCTACGATGGGATCGCCGGGTACAGGGCTACAGCAGCGGGCCAGGCGCACCAGCAGGTTGTCCATTCCCAATACCATGATGCCCTGGTTGGCCCGGCCTCCCCCTTTCCAGGGCCTCACCACATCCTGGGCCTCCTGCAATTCACTGGCTGCGGTTTTGGGGCGCTGGGCTTTTTCCCGCTCCTCCTTGAGTTCCTTGATTTTGTTCAAAACCTGGACAGCCGTAAAAGTGCCATCCCCAACCGCAGCCAGCAAATCCTCTGGCGAGCTGACGGTAAACTTGCGGCAAATCTCCTGTATTCTCTCCTGTTTAATATCCTCCAGTTCCAGCCCCGCTTTGCGGGCCTCTTTTTCCAGCAGCTCCCGGCCGCGCAGGATATTCTCTTCCCTTTTCTCCCGCTTAAACCATTGTTTGATCCGGTTTTTGGCCTGGGGAGTCTGCACCAGCTGCAACCAGTCCCGGCTGGGAGCTGCCTGCCTACTGGTAATGATTTCCACAATATCCCCGTTTTTTAACTTATAATCCAGGGGGACAATCTTGCCATTGACCTTGGCCCCTACACAGCGATGCCCCACATCGGTATGAATGCGATAAGCAAAATCAATGGGTATCGAACCGGCAGGCAGTTCTATTACATCCCCTTTGGGAGTAAAAACAAAAACCGATTCATCAAAAAGGTCAATTTTAAGGTTTTCAATAAACTCCTTGGCATCCCCCAGCTCCCGTTGCCACTCCAGAATCTGCCGCAGCCAGGTCAGCTTCTCATCCAGTTCTCCCGGTTCCTTGATGCCCTCCTTATAACGCCAGTGGGCCGCAATCCCGTATTCGGCAGTACGGTGCATTTCCCAGGTGCGAATTTGCACTTCCAGGGGTTCACCATTGGGCCCAATCACTGTGGTATGCAAGGACTGGTACATATTCTGCTTGGGCATGGCAATATAGTCTTTGAAACGGCCCGGCACCGGCGTCCAGAGGGTATGGACAATCCCCAGGGTGCCATAACAGTCCTTGACATTATCCACAATTACCCGCACAGCAATCAGGTCATAGATTTCAGACAGATCCTTCTGTTGTTGCCACATTTTCTTATAGATCGAATAAAAATGCTTGGGCCGCCCGGAAATTTCAGCCCCAATCCCCACTGCCGCCAGTCGTTCCGACAATTCCTTTATTACCTGATTGATCAGGGCTTCCCGTTCAGTCCGCTTTTTGGCTATCCGCTCCACCAGTTCGTAGTACATCTCCGGTTCCAGGTAGCGAAGAGAAAGGTCCTCCAGTTCCCATTTGATGCGGAAAATCCCCAGGCGGTTGGCCAGGGGAGCATAAATATCCAGGGTTTCGGCAGCGATTTCCTTTTGCTTGCGGGGTGATTGAAACTTGAGAGTGCGCATGTTGTGAAGGCGGTCAGCCAGTTTAATCAGAATTACCCGAATGTCTCTGGCCATAGCCAGCAACATTTTGCGCCAGTTTTCCGCCTGTTGTTCCTCCTTGGAGCGGTACTCAATCCGGCTCAGCTTGGTCACTCCATCTACCAGCAAAGCCACTTCATCCCCGAATTCCTGCCGGATCTCCTCCAGGGTCACCTCGGTGTCTTCTACCACATCATGCAATAAAGCAGCCGCTATGGTTACCAGATCCAATTCAAGCTGGGCCAGGATATAGGCTACTGCCAGGGGATGGGAAATGTAGGGTTCCCCTGACTGTCGTACCTGGCCAGCATGGGCTGCCGCCGCTTTTTGATAAGCTTTTTCCACCAGACTCAAATCGGCCTGGGGGTTAAAATTGCGGATTTTCCGCACCAGGTCCTGCCAGCATTTGGTTTTATCCGCCATCTCCCATCCCCTCCTTTCCTGGCAGTTACTCTGCATTTAGTACTGGACCAGGGAAAAAACCTCTTTATCCCCCAGTTGTTTGCGCCCTTCCAGATAAGTAAGTTCAATCAGGAAGGCCAGCCCTACTACCTGCCCTCCCAGTTTTTCCACCAGTTCCACCGCTGCCCGGGTAGTACCACCGGTGGCCAGCAGGTCATCAACCAGTAAAATTCTTTGACCTGGCTGAATGGCATCCAGATGGATTTCCAGGGCATCTTTACCATATTCCAGCCCGTATTCCATTTTCGCAGTTTCAGCCGGCAATTTGCCGGGTTTACGTAAAGGAACGAATCCACAGCCCAGTTCATAGGCTACCGGGGTGCCGATAACAAAGCCGCGGGCCTCCGGGCCTACTACCAGATCGATTTTTTCATCCCGGAAACGGTTGGCGATTTCCTGAACTGCAGCCCTTAGGGCCTGTCCATCTCTGAGCAGAGTAGTAATGTCCTTAAAACGAATACCCGGTTTAGGGAAATCAGGAATGATGCGAATTTTATCTTTAAAATTCACTTTAGTGCCTCCTTCAGCCAGTTTTCAAAATCATTATAATGCCAGGACCTCAGTTTTTGCAACCAGCAATCCAGCTCCTGTCGCCGCTGTTGACACTCAAGATACAAAGGCGATGCAGTCAGATCTTTTTTGCGGGCAGGCAGGGGTTTTTTGCGCAGCTGCCAGTACAGGCCCTCGCGCCGTAACTCCACCAGGTCCAGTTCGGCAAAAATCCGCCAGGCCATTTGCCAGCCAGGTGCAGGAGCCAGATCAGAATAAAATTCCGGCGTCTCCCGGTAGTAATTGGCCAGTCGTTCCCGGTCAGGCCAGTGTTCCTCTGCCAGTCTGCTCAGTTCCTCCAGCTCCCTGGTGCCATAAAGGAGCCAGAGCGGCCGCCCCGGGACCAGACTGGCCAACCAGAGAGCCAATTCCGGCGTAGCAGGCGGATCATAAAAGAGTACACCAGCCCAATCCTTTCCCTGTAATCGCTGGTCCGGCCGGGACACAAAACCGATATCTTCCAGGGAGCGATTCCGAAGCAACTGCTGCAAAAACTCCCCTTTCGCCGGGTCAGTAACATACACCAGCCAGGGCCCCCTCCCCTCCGGCAAGTTAGCCAAAAAGGCTGGCCGATCGGCACACTGACGCTGGTCATTCACCTGCCAGTTCCCCTGTCCTCCTAATGAAGGAAGCACCGGCTGCCAGAAGGGAGAGCTTTGATAGGGGTTGTCTCCCCGCCAGCTATTTTTCAGATCCTTAACCTGGGCCTGGACCAGCCGCTGCCCATTCCATTCATTTATATCAGGCACAAAAGCAATGTCCAGGCAGCCACTGCCAGCGGCAATTTCCCTTACCATATGGCCCAGTTGCCAGGCTACTGCCTGTTGTCGCTTTGCGCCTGTCCCTTCTAACCACAAACGCAGATGACTGCCTTCTCGCCCGATGGCCCGGACCTCCAGTACTCGCCCTTTGCGCAAAGCCAGGACCGGGATAGGGTTACCATAGCCATAGGGTTCTAACTGAGCCAGTTCCTGTACCAGCTCCTCCGTCACCTGTCCCCAGGCCACTTCCCCTTCAACAAGCAAGTCAGGCACCAGGTCCATTTCCGTTAGCCAGGTATTGGCCAGTTCATTCAGCTGTTCCCGCAAGCGGGGGATCTGATTCCGGTTCAGGCTTAGACCAGCAGCCATCGGGTGTCCGCCAAATTTTGTCAGCAAATCCCGGCACTGGCTCAAAGCTGAAAACAGGTTAAATCCGGGAATGCTGCGCCCCGAGCCTTTGGCTTCATCTCCCTCTAATCCCAGTAACAGTGTGGGGCGATAATATCTTTCCACCAGCCGGGAGGCAGCTATTCCCAGTACTCCATGATGCCAGTCCGTTTGAGCCAGCACCAGTACCCTGTCCCTGGCCAGGCAACCCTCCTCTTCTACCAGGCGGCAGGCAGCCTGGACAATCTGGTTTTCAATCTGCTGCCGTTCCCGGTTGGTCCGGTCCAGCAGACTGGCCATTTCCAGCGCTTCACTTCCCTTTTCTGTTATCAATAAACGCACCGCCATCTCCGCCGAACTAAGGCGCCCGGCTGCATTGAGCCGCGGCCCAATCTGAAAGGCCAGCTGTTGAGCTGTAAGTCCCACTGGCTCAATCCCTGCCACCTGGCAGAGAGCCACCAACCCCGGCCGGGGCGAGTGACGCATGCGTTCCAGACCGGCTTTTACCAGCAACCGATTCTCTCCGTGCAAAGGAACCAGATCAGCTACAGTACCGATAGCGGCCAAATCCAGCAAGGCCAGAGCCTTTTCCCCCAGCAAGGCCTGTGCTAGTTTGAAAGCAATCCCCGCACCGCATAAATCCGGCCAGGGATAATGATTATCCGGTCGTTTGGGATTGACCACCGCTTCTGCTGGCGGTAGCTCCCCCTGTAATTCATGGTGATCGGTAACGATCACTTTCATTCCCAGTTCCCTGGCCCGTACTACCTCCTGGAAAGAGGCTATCCCGCAGTCCACTGTGATCAGCAGCCTGGTGCCCTTTTGCGCCAGCTGTTCCACCGCTGCCAGATTCAACCCATATCCTTCCGTAAACCGGTTGGGCAAATAGTAGTCTACCCTCTCCCCGGCCAGAGGCTTTAAAGCCAGATAGAGCAAAGCGGTTGCTGTTACACCGTCGGCATCATAGTCACCGTAAATGGTGATTTTCTCCTGTCTCTGTAAAGCCTGTTGCAAAATCTCCAGGGCCTTTTCCAGATCAGGTAATTCCAGCGGATTGCCCAGATCGGCAATACTCCCACGCAAGAACAGGTGAGCTGAGGTTAGATCAGTTATGCCCCGGTTCAGCAGGATTCCGGCCAGCAAAGGGGAGATCCCCAGCTGCTGAGCCAGAATTCGGGCCCGGTCAGGATCGGGCCGGGCAAGACGCCAGCGTTTATGCACACTCTCCCCACCTTTATCTCAATCTTGTCTCCCTTCCAGCTCACAGTCATCACAATCAAAACAGCGGGTAGAGCCGTGGGTACAGGGCTCCACATGGATAACGGCATGGGTATTGGGCAATACCTCCTGAATCCGCTGTTCCAGATGGTCGGTAATTTCATGCACCCGGCTAATAGACCAGCTCTGAGGCACTACCAGATGCAAATCCACAAACCGCTCTGAGCCAGCTTTGCGGCTGCGCAGCTGGTGGTACTCCAGGTAATAGTCCCGGTGTTTTTCCAGAATCTCAATGATTTTGTGCTCCTCCTCTTCCGGTAAGCGCGTATCAATAATATCCACAAAGGCTTCTTTAGTCAGATCCCAGGCCGCTTTCAAAATCAGCAGGGCGACGATAATCGCGACCACAGCATCCAGCCAGGCCCAACCCGTTACAGCCATCAGCCCCAGACCGAGCAACACCCCGGCGGAAGTATAAACATCAGTACGCAGATGCCAGGCATCCGCTGCCAGGGCAACGGAATCGGTCTCCCGCGCCACCTTGAATAAATGGGCTGATATCAGCCAGTTTACTCCTGCCGAAAAGGCCATAACCAGCGCTCCCAGCCCCAGCTTTTCCACCTCACCCCCCCGGAACAGTCGGAGTACAGCTTCATAGATTATATACAGAGCAGCGGCAAAAATCAGGACCGCTTCAATAGTCCCGGAGACATTTTCCAGCTTGCCATGTCCATAGGGATGCTGTTCATCCGGGGGTTTATTGGCTTTTTTAATGGAAAAGTAGGCGATCCCAGCTGCCGCCAGGTCCAAACCACTGTGAATGGCTTCTGAAATAACGGCTACCGATCCCATCCAAAGTCCAACTGCCAGTTTTGCCAGCACCAGCAAACTATTGGACAAAACCGAAAGTCGGGCAGCCTGTAATTTGGCTAATCCGGCTCCACCGGCCATAATATCCCCTCCGATATTGCAAAATAAAAGCCGCGGATGCCCGCTGTGCCAGGCCCGCAGCCATATAGGCTCACTATTATTTTACATGCTTTCAACCCTCTTATGCAAGCTATGCTTTTTTAGCAAAGCGGCGCAGATCAAACCAGAGGGGGCTGGCCGTACAGATGGAGGAGTATGTCCCACTTAAAACCCCAATCAACATGGCCAGAACAAAATTGTATATGGTTTCCCCACCAAAGATCAGCATAGCCACCAGCACGAATACCACAGTCAGAACGGTATTGATGGTCCGGCCAAAGGTCTGATAAATACTGGAATTGATTACATCCCCTACTTCCTGATCCTTGCGGCGTTTCAAGAGATTTTCCCGAATTCGGTCAAAAATGACGATAGTATCATTTATACTATAACCGATGATAGTCAAAATCGCTGCTACAAAGGCACTATCCACTTCCAGCTGCAACAGGGAAAATACCCCAATTACCACCAGCACATCATGGAGCAGGGCAGCAATGGCACTGAGTCCAGACCAGAATTCAAAGCGCCAGCTGATATAAATGATCATCAACACAATCGCAATCCCAAGGGCCAGCAGGGCATTGCGCAGCAATTCCTTACCGATCACCGGCCCTACCTTGTCTTCCCGGCGCAGGTTAAAGTCACCGGTCTTTTCCCGGATAGCCTTTAGCACCTCATCTCGATCCTTTTCCGCTAAAGCTACTGTCCGAATCAGAATCCGATTCCCTTCGGCAGCCTGAATCCCGGCATTGCCCAGACCTTTTTCCTTCAGAGCTGCTCTGACCTGTTCAATGGCCGGCACTTGCTTGTATTCCAGTTCCAGCAAAGTCCCGCCGGTAAAATCTATCCCCAGATTCAATCCCTGCCAGACCAGGGAAACCAGACCTGGAACGATAATCAGCAATGAAATGATATACCAGACCAGGCGAGTTTTGACAAAATGCACGCGCACGCTACTGCACCTCCTAAGCCCCGAATAGTTTGCTGTTCTTAACTCCGGCATCGGCAATCAGCCGCAACATCCAGCGGGTGAAAGAAATAGCGGTAAACATACTGGCCACAATCCCCAGGGCCAGGGTGACCGCAAACCCGCGAATGGAAGCTGTGCCCAGGAAATAGAGGACAGCAGCAGCAATCAAAGTAGTAACATTGGCATCCAGAACGGTGGTAAAGGCCCGATTAAATCCGGCCTCAATGGCCGTCCGGACGGTTTTGCCCGCCCGCAGTTCCTCCTTAATGCGTTCATAAATGATAATATTGGTATCCACCGCCATACCCAGCGAAAGGAGGAAACCGGCAATACCCGGCAGAGTCAGGGTAGCATTGAGAGCTGCCAGCAATCCTAATACCAGGAAGGCATAGACCACCAGGGCAAAATCCGCCACCAGCCCCGGTAGACGATAGAACAGAATCATAAAGACCAGAATAGCCACCAGGCCAATTTCCCCGGCCAGTATGGATTTATTGAGAGAATCCGCCCCCAGAGTGGGCCCTACTACCCGTTTTTCGACAAATTCCAGATCCAGTGGCAGCGCTCCGGCCCGCAGGAGTTTGGCAATATTCTCAGCTTCTTCCACAGTACGATTACCGGTAATGCGGGCCTGCCCATTGGTAATGGGCTCCTTTACGACCGGATTGGTCAGCAACTGCTCGTCCAGATAGATGGCAATGGGCTTGCCCACATTTTTGGTAGTAATCTCAGCAAATTTCCTGGCTCCCTCAGAAGTAAAGGTTAAGCTGATTTCAGGCTGGTTAGTATAGGGGTCAATCCCTGTTTGCGCAGTTTTCAGGTCTTCTCCGGTCAAAACTGTTTTCCCGTCAGCAGTTTTAAAGCGCAAAACAGCAGTTTTACCGATCAGGCGAATGGCTTCCTCCGGATCTTTTAATCCAGCCAGTTCTACGATAATCCGGTCCCGACCTTCTGGCTGGATTACCGGTTCCCTGACCCCGGTTTCATTGACCCGCCGGTGTAAAACCTCAATCGTCCGGGCAATAGCATCCTGAGTCACAGCAGTTTCCTTGGTAGCCTTAGCCTGTAGCACCACATGGACGCCACCCTGCAAATCCAAACCCAGGTTGATGTACTTAGTAATCAGTCCAAAGCTGCCGGCCATGACCGCACTTAACAGCAGGACTGTTACTACCAGTGTAATCAGGCTTTTCTTGCGCATGCTAGCTCATAATCCTCCTCATTCTAAGTTTCCCTGTCCATTATAGTCCTTGATGGCACAAAGTGTCAATTCTCTACAGCAATTTCACCCCATTGATAATCAACTCAAATTGGCATTTGAGAAAATCGGCGGCACGGCGACATAAAACCATGCGGGTGAGGAAAATCTCGAAATATTCCAGAACAGGACAGATTTCAGTATCAATGGTCAATTCCAGACTGATCGTCTTGTTTTCTGCATTTACTCGTAAAAAGGAGTGTTCTACCGCATAGTTTACCCGGTCATGGATATCAAAAGTGGCAAAATCCTGATTGCGTACCCGGCTGCGGTGCACATCGGATTTGTCCGCCAGGATAACAGCCGCTGCCACCGGATTAACCGGTATTCCTCGTTGTTCATCATGGTTCCCGATAGCGGCAATCACCAGAGCGATTTCCTCCGGTTCCATACCCAGTTCCCGCAAAATGGGCAGAGCCAGAGTAGCTGCCAGTTCAGCATGGTAATGGCGATTGACTACATTGCCAATATCATGAATATAGCCGGCGATAGCTGCCAGCTCACAAAGGCGCTCCTCATATCCCAAACGTTCCAGTATATTTCTGGCAATAGCCGAAACCAGATGGACATGCCGGTAGCCATGTTCAGTAAAACCCAGCACACCCAGGTGCTCATTGCCTTTACGGATAAAAGCATCGACAAGTGGATGTTTTTTTACATCTTCCAGCTTAACTGTCACGCTGCTGCCCCTCCTCCAAAAAGCTCAATGCTACTGCCAGAACCTGTTCCTCTGTCATAGCATCGGTATTTATGTACAGGTCACAGTTTTCCCGGGCATGTCTCAGCCGGTGCTTTTGCTCTTTCAGCCTTTCTTCACCCCAGGCTACCTGGCGTCGCTGTTTTATGACAGCCAGAGATGCATCAAGATAGATCAGCACATCCGGCTTGGTCAGTTGCCACATAGTGGGGCTAATAGAATGTTCCTGCGCTACGGTATGGGCATGATAGCCCCGGGCTTTCAGCCCCTGTACCAGTGTGGACTTGCCTGCCCCACAGGGCCCGGCCACCACGATCAGCCGCTCTTTTCCCATACCTATCGCCTCCTTACTGGCACTATCGGACGGGGAAGGACAAATCCAGGGTGCGCCATTCTTTTTCAGGAACTTCCCCTACAGTCAATACCACTACTGACATATCATCGGCCGGCCGGCCCTGATCCAGTTCTTCCATCTGGGTAAGCAAATGTTCGGCAATTAAAGAAGCATCAACAGGCTCATAACCCCGTAAAAAATGAAGAAAATCCTCACCATCCCAGCCCTGGCCGGTACGCTTGCCTGCCTCCCACACCCCATCAGTGAAGGCCAGTACAATCAACCCGGCTACCAGCGGCAACTCGGTTATTTCCGGTTTCATGGTCCGCTGTACTCCAATGGGAGCGACATCCCTGCCCAGAATCCGCCCTCCATCGGGGCCGCTGATCACTACCGGACAATGGCTGTTACGGGAAACCAGCAAAGAACGGGTTTGCAAATCTGCTGAAATTAAGGTCAGTTCCGCTGAAACCCGACCATGTTTAACAGCATATAAAAAGTCATGAACCGCCCGGGCCACCGCGCCATCTCGTACTCCTTCGGACAGGAGGGTAACGGCTTTGGTCACCACCAGATTGCTGGTACCTTTGGCTGCCCAGCCACTCCCCTGCCCATCAGCCATGATCACCGATAGCCCACCTTTGGCCCGTTCGACAACTTCCACACTATCCCCGCTTTCCCGGGACGCATATTTGGGCCGCTTGCGCACCGCTATGCGAACTTCCAGCACTAGCCTTCCCCTCCATTGTGAGTGATTGTCCCTTATGTTATTCGTGATTATAATAGAAAATCCTGTCTGCAATAAGCCCGAAAATACCAGAAAAAAAGGGGGATATTATTTTTATCCCCCGAACTCCGCTGTTTTTTGCATTTTTTCCGTTTTTCCCTTTTGATTCAGCCCTAATGTAAAGGCGAGAATAGTATCAATTTTGGCCATATCCTCCTCACTGAGGCTGCCAAGAAAATTAGCTGGTGTAAAATGTCGTCGACTGAGGGTGCGTATCTGCAAGCAAAGAGCAACACATTCTTTGTTGAGCCCATTTTGACCACCAGGGGTGATAGGAGCGGAAAAAAGCATATTTTTCAGGCGACTGTTAGCACTTAAAGGAATAACAGTGATGGTGGGACTGAACTTATTGGCGATTTCCCCTTGAATCACCACCACCCTATGACAACCCCGGGGTAATGTCTGTTCAACCCCTAGCGGTAACTGAAACACATCACCGCGTCTAGGTTGGAAAACTTCTTCCAGCCTTACCAATACTACCATTCCTCCTTTCCAGCCACAGATCCCAGGCTCTGCTAGCCTCCCGGTCCAGAGCTTCCCACAAGCCCAGTTTCTTCAACCACAGCCCAGTACCTGAACACCAGCTCTGCCAGATCAGCCAGGATTTTGAATGCCGAATATAATACCGCTTGGAAGGGGGGTGTTTTAAAACCAGTCTACGCCCGCGTTCTGCTGTCCAGTATTGGCCGCCAGGACCGGTAACCGGCTGAAACCAGGTCAACAGACGTCGAAACCCGCCTTTAAACCAGTTCATCACTTCGTCATATTTAGTCACTTCTCTCATCCCCCTTGAATTTTGTCGTTTAATGAAAATATCTACCGATTTCGTAATATTTCTTTGAAAATCTCTTGTTTTTATTATTAGACGCTTGACTGAATTTTCCTGCTAATTTTTTAAAATTTTTTGTTAGACCAAAAACAAAAACCCGGCTCCGAGTGAAACCGGGTTTCTCCATTTTATTCCTTTTCTTCCCCTTCTTTATAGGCAATGGCGCTTTTGAGAATTTCAATCTCCACTTTATCCGCCACTTTCAGCATGACGGTTTTTTCCTTGACCCGCATAATGGTACCACAAATACCGCCAATGGTTACCACTTTATCCTTTGGTTGCAAACTTTCCAGCAGCTGTTTCTTCTGTTTGGCCTGTTTTTGCTGGGGACGGATTAAAAGAAAATAGAAAAGCACAAAAAACAGCACCAGGGAACCAATATTCATCAATTGAGCCTGATTCAATGACTTTACCTCCCTTTTTTCATGTTGTCCAATATAATTCGCTACACTTGCGGTTATTCCTCCTAGTCGCCTTCATATTTAGCCATAAACTGGCGTTTAAATTCCACAAACCTGTCTTCCAGAATGGCCTGCCGGATTCCCTCCATCAGCCGCAGGAGGAAATAGAGGTTATGAATGGTGGCCAGCCGCAAGGCCAGAACCTCTTCTGCCTTAAAGAGGTGGCGCAAATAGGCCCGGCTGTAATTGCGGCAAGTATAGCAATCACATTCAGGGTCCAGGGGTGAAAAATCCCGGGCATAGGCGGCATTGCGAATCACCACTTTGCCTCGACTGGTCAGGCAAGTACCATTTCTGGCAATTCGGGTGGGCAATACGCAATCAAACATGTCTACTCCCAGGGCCACCCCTTCCAGTAAGCAATCGGGTGAGCCTACTCCCATCAGATAGCGGGGCTTGTCCTTGGGCAACAGGGGTACTGTATAGTCCAGCACCTCATACATCAAGGGTTTAGGCTCTCCTACCGATAATCCGCCAATGGCATAGCCGGGAAAATCAATTTCCACAATCTCCGCCGCACTTTGTTCCCGCAAATCCCGATAGGTAACCCCCTGAACTATCCCAAACAGGGCCTGATCTTCTTTATGATGAGCGGCTTTACAGCGTTTGGCCCAGCGGGTAGTGCGCTCCATCGCTGCCCTGGCATATTCATAACTGCTGGGATAAGGAGCGCATTCATCAAAGGCCATGGCAATGGTGGAACCCAGGGCCATTTCAATTTCCATCACCTTTTCCGGGCTCAGAAAATGGCTACTGCCATCCAGATGGCTTTTAAAAGTCACCCCCTCTTCTGTTATATTACGCAAAGGTCCTAAACTGAAAACCTGAAAACCCCCGCTGTCGGTCAGAATCGGGCGGTCCCAGTGCATAAACCGGTGTAATCCCCCGGCTTCTTTAATTAACTCGTGGCCGGGGCGCAGATAGAGATGGTAGGTGTTGGCTAGAATGATCTGGGCCCCAATTTCCTTGAGCTCCTCGGGCGTCATGGTTTTGACAGTTGCCTGAGTGCCTACCGGCATGAAAACCGGGGTATCAATTACCCCATGGGGGGTGTGCAGGCGTCCGACCCGGGCTTTGGTCTCCTTGCATTCCTTGATCAGTTCATAACGTACCGGCATATGTTAATCCTCCTCAAATGATCAGCATGGCATCCCCAAAACTGAAAAAGCGATACCTTTCCCTTACAGCCTCCTCATAAGCTGCCAGAATCCGTTCCCTTCCTACCAGGGCAGCTACCAGCATTAATAAGGTGGATTTGGGCAAATGGAAATTGGTAATCAGGCCATCGATCATCTTAAACTGATAACCGGGATAGATAAAAATATCAGTCCAGCCTTCCCCGGCCTGGACCTGTCCCGGAGCCACTGCCGCTGTTTCCAGCACCCGGGTGGAGGTAGTGCCTACCGCAATTACCCGCCTCCCTTCGGCTTTGGCCCGGTTTAAAACCTGAGCCGCTTCTGCAGAAAGGCGGTAGTATTCAGCATGCATCTGATGTTCCTCAATCTTCTCCACCTTTACCGGACGGAAAGTACCCAGGCCTACATGGAGCAGGACTTTGACAATTTCTATTCCCCGCTCCTGCAATTCCGCCAGCAGGCGCGGCGTAAAATGCAAGCCGGCAGTAGGAGCCGCTGCTGAACCCTCTTCCCGGGCGTATACTGTTTGATAGCGCTCCCGGTCTGGCAGCTTTTCCCGAATATAGGGAGGTAAAGGCATTTCCCCCAGCCGGTCCAGCAGTTCCTCCCAGACGCCCCGATAGACAAACCGCAGAATTCTGCCCCCTGCCGGAGTAACATCCTCCACTTCGGCTTCCAGCAAACCGTCACCAAATTGCAGCCAGGTGCCCGGTCGTGCCCTTTTGCCGGGTTTCAGCAATACTTCCCAGCGATCCTTGTCAATTCTGTGCAGTAAAACTACCTCAATTCGAGCACCAGTACCCTTTTTTTCGCCAAACAGGCGAGCCGGAATTACGCGAGTTTCATTGACGACCAGGACATCCCCGGCCCGCAAGTATTCCGGCAGTTGATAAAAGTAACGATGTTCCAGGCGCTTCTCCTGGCGAAAAAGCACCAGAAGACGCGAATGGTCCCGCGGTTCCACTGGCTGCTGGGCAATCAATTCTTCCGGTAGAAAAAAATCAAAATCACTGACACGCATTTAAACCCCTCATCCCTTTAATATACACATGGTAGATTATACCCATTAAGTCGAAAAATATCAATGAAAAAAGAAGGCAGAATAACTGCCTTCTTACTGAGACTGGTTATAATCGCCCACCAGCTGGGCACCCGTATAGTAAAATTGCAGAATCTGTTTATAGGTCTGACCGTTTTCCGCCCGGCCCTTGGCCCCGTACTGGGACATACCCAGTCCATGACCCCAGCCTTCTGAGGTAAAGGTAACGGATTGCAGCTCCTGGGTTACAGGGTCCTTGACCAGAGTCATGGATTTGGCCCGGGCTTTTAAACCAAAGGTGGTCCTAACCCTGTCGGCGTTTTTGAGGATCACTTCCAGCGGGTTGCCATTTTTGTCCTTACCAGTTATGCGCAAAATTTGTATACGCTGGCCTACAGTGGTCAGTTTGTCCACTATTAAGTCAGTAACATCCCCAAAATTATAGCCTTTAAGATTAAGTTGAGTGATTAAACCCGCCTTATCATAGGTCACAGTATTTTTCGGGTCACTCCGATAATGCCAGTCATTATAATCAAAGGGGTCGACTTTACCCCGCAGGTAAGCTACTGTCGAAGACCATACCTCCTCGCTGTTTTCAGTAGCACCACCATTGCTGGAATGGAAAACAGCGTCAATAGGCTGGCCATTATAGACCAGTACCTCACCCCGGGTCTGATCCACCGCACTGCTGCTACTGCCCCTTTCTTTGTCATACCCGCCATAAACCTGGCTGGCATCAGTAGGCAGAACGTTATATTCCGCCAGCGGATTAGCTTTGATCTGCCGCAGGGCATAGGTGCGGGCCGCTACCGCCTGAGCTTTCAGGGCTTCCATATGCCAGGAAGTGGGCATTTCCGATGGTACCACCCCGTAGAGATATTCCTCCATCGGTAAAACATTGATGATATTAAATGCGGTTTCTGAGCGGGGGATTAAGCGGAAATTGCCGCGATATCTTTTGCCATTAAAACCGATTAAAGGCGGATTGTTCAACTGAGTCGACTGGCGCTGAAACTCCAGGGGCCCCACGAAGGTACCTGCAGGCGTACCATCTACTGTCAGGGCCAGGCCTTTGGCCGCCCTCGGCTTAGCCTGAGCATCCACCATGAAGTAGTCCTTTGGCAAGGCCTGCACAGTGCCTCCAGCTCCTACCCCATAAAGTCCAGTGCTATCAGCAGGCAGAGTAGTAACCGCTCCCTCACCATTTAACACATAGATGTCCCCGCCATTATCCGGGCTGACATCTACCTGTACGCCATCACTATTATTCACTGTAGCCACTACCGCCCCGGTTTTGTTATCCACCACTTGATAAGGGCCGTAGATTTTGTCAGAATAGCTGCTGGCATCAATTTTCAAGGCCACCTTGATAATCGGCTGAGCCGCTGCCAGAATCGGGGCCGGTGCAGTCAGATAGCCCAGCATCAATACGATGAGGATGAGGGTCCCGATTTTTTTCTTCATTGTTCTCTCCTCCCCCGTTCTCTTAAAAAGAAAATTCGACAGAAAAAGGGAAAGTTCCTGCTGGTAAAAAAGAAAAATACCTGTCCCAAGCGCATAATAGACCTGAGACAGGTATTTTTTCAGTTATTATCAGTCTTCTGCTGCTGTGTTTGCGTCTCTCCTGAAGTGGAAGGAGTAGCGGTTCCCCCTTCTCCCCCTAGAGAAAGGTCAATTTCAGTAATGAAAACAATCCCCTGATCCTCCGGCTGGGCGACTGCCGGCTTGGTCGGATTAGCAGGTGCAGGTTGGCTGGTCTGCGGCTTACCGGAATTAGTTGTGGCCGGTTTTACCGTTACCGCAGGTTTTTGCTCTTTGGTAGATTGCCCCTGCTGTTTAGTGCTGTTCCTGGAAACAGATTTAGTCTCTGTCTGCACCCTGGCTTCGGATTTTACCGTTTGCTGCTTCTCGCCTTTAGCCACAGCAGTCGTAGCAGGTTTTACCGTTTCCTGTTCCTGCCGGTTTTTCTTTTCCTCAATATTCTGGGCCAGCTTACCTAAGGACAATCCCTGGCCGGCAGCAATCTGTACTGCCTGGGGCACTGTAACCACCGTCTTCAGAGCCACCTGCAGTTGCTGGCGCTCCAGAAACTGTTTGGTCTGCTGCCTTAAAAGAGTTGCAATCTGGGCTGCCTTAGCCTCGCCCTGACGGGAAGCCACCGCCAGGATAATCTGGGGCGAACCGCTTTTACCCAAATATCCCGCCGCTTCTGCTGCCCTGGTCAGGCGATTGACCGCTTCTGCTGCCGCCAGACCATGAATGGGCGTACTGGCCAGCAGCTCTTTAGCCTCCTGGTTCAATCCTTGTTCTTCCACTACCCGGTTCTGGTCATCCAGCCCCAGCTGAAAGCTGGGATTGATGTCCAGAGAAAGGTAAGTAACTACAGGGCCCAGGTTCGGTTGATTCCACTGCTGCCAGAAAGGCAGAAGAGCCAGTACCAGAAAGACAGCTGCCACCGCCCCCAGCCAGTGTCGCCAGGAGGTGAAAACTGCCACTTTTTCTGGCCCTAATTCAATTTCCTCACCAATCTCCACCGGTTTATGCAGGCGAATAGTGCGGAATTCGCCACCGGGGCCGAGGACAATGGCCTGCTTACCCTCGATTTCCAGCACTACGCCTTTGCTCTTTTTCATCGCAGGTCACCACTTTCCTCACTGCACATATTCTTTCAGATAGGAAAAATCATAAATCAAAATGAGGGCGATGGCTATTATGTACTTGCGTTGCCGTTCCAGAGTCTTGCGGCTGACCTCTACCAGCTCTGTCAACTCTTTCAAAGGCAATTCGCCCCGATTGAGCAGGTGCTGACGCAGTTCCGGCCGCTCTGCCACCTGCCGCGCAGCAGCCAGGGCATTGGCTCTGGCATCGGCGTGTTTGGGACAAATTTCCGGCAGTTCCCGGAAACTGATCTGAAAGCGGGCCAGCAACTTGCTGTAGGCTACAATCTCCTCCCGGCGTTCCAGGCGTTCCTGTTCCAGCTGATGCTGTAGCATCGCCTGGTGCATGGTCATGCGTTCAGCTACTACCAGGCCATCTTCCTCTTCCTGGCCCAGACCCGACAGAGGGATTACCTTATTCCCGCGCTGTTCTTTGCGGTAATAGTCAATTAACCGCCGTTTAATTACTGTTTCAGCAAAGGCAAGAAAGCTACCGCTCTTCTGGGGGTCATAACTGTTAATGGCCTCATCAAAGGCCATTAAGCCGATACTGATTTCCTCATCCTGGCCCTGTTGTACAAACCGTCCGCTTCTTTGCGAAAGCACTCGCAAAATGAAGGGTTTAAACTGGCGGATGAGTTCCTCCCGTGCCCCGTGCTCTCCTCGTTGCGCCTGGGCTAACAGCTCCAGATGCCGGGGAGATTCCTGGACCTCCATATGGGGTTCGGTTCGACCCATGCCTTTCACCCCTCATCAAATAGATTCGCTCTATCCCCTCTTTTTACGGGGGTACTAACGCCGAAAAAGCAAATTTAACAAAAGAGTAAGAATTATGCTGATCACAATGCTGGTAGCAAGAGGAAAGTAAAAGGTAAAATTCCCTTTCTGAATATAGATATCCCCTGGCAAACGGCCAGCAGGCAGAATTTTCTCCATTAACCAGATTAACAGGCCCGCTCCCACCAGAAACAGACCTGTTCCCATCAGCCATTTACCCATACCTATACCTCCACTCCCAAATGGCGATAGGCCAGCTGGGTGGCCACGCGACCCCTGGGGGTGCGCTGGATGAAACCCAGCTGTAACAGGAAAGGTTCATAAACATCTTCGATAGTAGTGGCCTCTTCCCCGGTAGAAGCGGCCAGGGTGTCCAGCCCTACCGGGCCGCCCCCAAATTTGAG
This sequence comes from Carboxydocella sp. ULO1, assembly GCF_002049255.1. Taxonomy (NCBI): domain Bacteria; kingdom Bacillati; phylum Bacillota; class Clostridia; order Eubacteriales; family Clostridiales Family XVI. Incertae Sedis; genus Carboxydocella; species Carboxydocella sp. ULO1. The sequence goes on from NZ_BDLQ01000075.1 coordinate 23,419, forward strand.
AATAATGGTTTCCAGCAAGCGGCGATCTGTCTGGTCCAGGCCCAGCTCATCCACTGCCAGCAAATCCAGGGCCTGGGCCGCTACCTCCCCGGTAATCCTCCCCTGAGCTCTAACCTGGGCATAGTCCCGTACCCGTTTCAACAATCGGTTGGCAATGCGGGGGGTGCCCCGGCAACGGCCAGCAATTTCCCGCGCTCCCTCAATGGTAATGGGGATTTGCAAAATCCCGGCCGCCCGCACCACAATGGCGGTCAGTTCGTCTTGTTCATAGTAATCCAGGCGGCAGATTACCCCGAACCGATCCCGCAACGGGGCACTTAAAGCCCCGGCTCGTGTAGTCGCTCCTACCAGGGTAAAGGGCGGCAAATCCAGACGCAGGGAACGGGCACTGGGACCCTTGCCGATAACAATATCCAGAGCAAAATCCTCCATGGCGGCATAAAGCACTTCCTCCACACTGCGGCTGAGACGATGAATCTCATCGATAAACAGAATATCCCGGGCCTGCAAATTGGTGAGCAAAGCCGCCAGATCTCCAGGACGCTCAATGGCAGGCCCGGAAGTAATGCGCAAATTCACTCCCATTTCATTGGCAATCACCGTAGCCAGGGTGGTTTTACCCAGGCCGGGAGGGCCATAAAGCAACACATGGTCCAGAGCTTCCCTTCGGGCTCTGGCTGCTTCGATGAAAATTTGCAAGTGTTCCTTGACCCTGGTTTGGCCGATATATTCCTTCAGGCGGCGGGGCCTTAGACTTAAATCCCATTCAGCCTCTTCCCCCATTTGAGGTGAGAGCAGTCTTTCTTCCATTCCTCAGGCCTCCTATCCGGTTGCCAGATAAGCCAGTGCTTTTTTCAGAATCTCCTCAATGGGCAGATCCCCGGGCTCTTCAGTCAACACTGCCGCCACCGCCTGCCGGGCTTCCTGCGGCTGATAGCCCAGGGCCTCTAAGGCCAGAATCGCATCAGCAGTGGCTTCCATTTCCCCTTCTCTTCCTGTCGGCAGTTCCATATTAGCAGGCAGGGCCAGGTCTTCTCCCATCAGCTTTTTCAAGCGATCTTTCAACTCCAGCACCATTCTTTTGGCTGTTTTAGGACCAATCCCCGGTACAGAAGTTAGGGCCTTGACATTTTCCTCCATTACTGCGAGACAGAGGCCATCCTGGCCTAAAACCCCCAGACAGGCCAGAGCCCCTTTCGGTCCTATCCCTGCCACAGTTTGCAGTAACTCAAACAAATCCCGTTCCCCGGCTCTGGTAAAACCATAGAGGGACCAGCCTTCTTCCCGAACTTGCAGGGAGGTATGCAATAATGCTTCTTCCCCGATTTCCGGCAGAGCCCCCGCTGTCCGGGCATGAATATATACTTTATATCCTACGCCGTTTACATCCAAAAGGCAACTGTCCAGCTGGTTGGCTACCAGCTTCCCCCGTAGAAAAGCAATCATGACATCCTCCCCAGAAGCGAATAATTGGAATGAGCATGACAGATAGCCAGGGCCAGAGCATCGGCCACATCATCGGGTTTGGGCACACCGGGCAAATTTAAAATAGCCTTCACCATGGCCTGGACCTGCTGTTTTTCCGCCCGCCCGTATCCTACCACTGCTTGCTTTACCTGCAGGGGAGTATATTCAAAAACCGGCAGCTCCGCCTGGGCACAGGCCAGCAGCACCGCCCCCCGGGCTTGCCCTACCGCCAGAGCAGTAGTGGTATTGCGGTTAAAAAACAATTCCTCTACAGCAACCTGGTCCGGTTGGAACTCCCGGATCAGAGCAGTGATTTCCTGGTGAATGACCAGCAATCTCCGGGGCAAATCCAGCTCCGGGGTGGTGCGAATACAGCTATAAGCCAGAGGGCGAAAACGGTTACCCAGGTACTCCACCACCCCGTAACCAGTGATGGCTGTCCCCGGGTCTACTCCCAAAATAATCATGCCGCTACTTCCTCTCCAAACATAGTACAAATATAATATATTCGTCAGCGAATATTCGTTCTCCTGCTGCTTCTCAAAAAATTCCCAGAATCTCGCGGCCAGCCCCTAGTGCCTGCCAGTTCAACTGGTATGCCAGAGAAATTTCCGTATGAGCGGCAAAGCCGCAGAGGGCACAGGAAGGACCGCTAGTCCGATTGAGCAGGTAACAGCCCTGGCGATGGGTGCCGTCCGGGTCCACGTTGGCAATCATCCAGCTTTCACACTGCCAGCGGTTATCCTTAAGAGCCTCCAGGGCTGCCAGACTATCGGCTACCGGATAACCGGCCTGTTTTAAATTCTGCAATTCTGTCAGCACCCAGCGCCGCTCCTCCCAGCTGCAAAGCATATCTTCGCTTTCGGGATAAGGATAAAAAAACTGGATGGTAATCCCCTGCACTTTTCCGGCCAGCAGTTTGACCAGCTCCGGTATTTCCCGCACATTGTAGCGGTGAATAGTGATGTTGGCCAACACCCGGCTGCAGGCTGCCCTGATATGATCCATAATCCGGTCAAAACTCTTCCCTCGCCAGCAGTCATGGGTATCCGGCAGGCCATCGATACTGACCCAGTAGATGTCGGCCGGATAAATTAAAGGCTGTAAACCATTGGTAGTTACACCAACAGTGTAAAAATATTTTTTTGCCAGTTCAATTACATCCGCCAGGGTCTTTTTTCCATCCCGCCAGAGGGTTGGCTCCCCACCTTCCAGAATCAATAGCCTGATCCCTTCCTGCCGTAAAAAAGGAAAAAGATTCTGCAGCTGCCGCCAGCTCAGTTCTGGTCCCGGTCTGCGCCAGTAAGGACACTGGCGGCAGCGCAAAGAACAGCGGTGGGTTAGTTTAACCCCGGCTAAAATGGGTTGCTTGCGCTGTGAAAATTTGCTGACCAGATAATACCTGGCCAGATAGAATAAACGCCCGAGTTGCACTGTTTTACCCCTTTGCTCCCCTGTTATATTTCGATAATTTCCATCTCCATGGTTAACAGATTGATGGTCAGTAACCGTTGACTCAAAGATTCACCGGTCCTCAACAGGATTTTGGCCACTTCGGCCACTTCCAGGCTGGCTACCACCGCCGGTGTAAAAGCAGGGTTGCCCAGCTTTTTTTCTACTCCCTTGCTTTCAGCTCTTCGCCGGTAAATGCGTTCTACGGTTTCCTCCCCGGGAAACTGGGTAGTTACCTGGCCAAACCAGCCGCCAATTGCCCCGTGAACCAGGGGTAACTGCAACTCCCGGCAGACTGCCGCCAGTTCCAGGCGAGTATCAATATTGTCCAGGGCATCTACTACTACCTGGGCCCCTGCCAGCAGTTCCCTGCCATTGGCCTGGGAAAAGGCTTTTTGCTGCGGCACAACCGTTACAGCCGGGTTAATGCGGGCCAATCTTTCCGCCGCTACCATGACTTTGGGTCGCCCCAGGTCAGCCGGGGTAGACAGCAACTGGCGATTGAGATTGTGTTCCTCAAACCCATCGGGATCAATAGCATAGATCCGTCCCACCCCCAGGCGGGCCAGCTCTTCCAGAATATAGCCCCCTAAGCCCCCGCATCCAATTACAGCTACCGTGCTGCGTAACAAGGTCAGCTGGTCGGCCAGGGAAATGGTCTGCCGGTTACGTTGATAGCGGGCCGGCAGAAAACCAGCTTCCAGCGCCGCTTCTTCCACCTGGGCCAGGGTTAATTGAAAACGCTCGGCAGCCTCTACCTGGGCTGACCAGGGCAGTAAATCTCCCTGACAGTGCTGAGCCAGAAATGCTCTCAGGTCCATATTAGCCACCTCCTACCGGTGGGAACAGAGACAGCGTATCCCCATCTGTCAGCTGATGCTCCAGTTCTACATCCCGGCCATTGACCAGAATCAGGGCCAGCTCCTCCTCCGGAATGCCCAGTTCCTCCACAATTCGCCCTACCGTGGTTCCCTCCGGATACTCCCGGGTCTCCACCTTAAAGCGTCCGGTGCGTAAAGTCGCAAACAATTTTACCGTTACCTTCATCTGCCATCACCCTTTTCTTTTTATTATACCATAGAGAAAAGAGGACTTCCCAGTCCGGGAAGCCCTCTTTCTCTCTTTATAACCCCAGTTCCTGTCTCCTGGCCGCTGTTGGCACTCCGTTTTCATCCCAGCCCCGCACCTGGTAATAAACAGGCAGCAATTCTGCCAGCCGGTGCACACTGCCCTTGGACGGCCCGTCCGGAATGGGCTCTTCCAGTAAACGCCGGGGCAGGGTATCGTCCTGGGCGGTATAGCCCTCCTGCAGGTTGAACAGGCGCTCATTGTTCCAGATCCGTTCCCCGCAGGCCAGCAGTTGTTCTGCTGTCAGGTTTTCCCCGGTGGCGGCATTATACAGGTCGGCATAATCCTGCGCCCCCAGGGCAAAGGAGGTGAACAGGCACAGCCCCAGGCTGTCGATTACTGCCGTCAGGTCCTGGAATACCTTCACCCATTCCGCTTTCCCCTCCAGGGAGAACCGGTCCAGCTTCTCCGGCAAGCCCAGAATCTCAGGGGAAATCATGTAACCCCGCACATGGCAGCCACCCCGGTTGGAGGTAGCATACTGCAAACCATGGCCCTGCACACCCCGCGGGTCATAGGCCGGCAGTTCCTGCTTCTTGACCGCCATCGCCAACTCCGGATGGCCATAGGCCTCACACAACCGGGCGGAACCCAGCGCCAGTTTGGCCCCCAGGCCTTCCCCGGCTCCCATCTTGCGGGTCCATTCCACTATGGCTTCCCCACTGCCCCACTTCAGCTCCGGTCCATCCACTTCCTCCGGCTTGATGATGCCCCGCTGGTAAAGCTCCATGGCCGCCGCAATGGTAGCTCCAGCTGAGATGGTATCCAAACCGTACTCATTGCAGAGATTGTTGGCCTTGATTACCGCTTTCAGGTCGGAGACGCCGCAGTCAGAGCCATAGGCCCAGATGGTTTCATACTCCGGACCGCCCCCTTCTTCCCCATCCACTTCACAGTAGCGGCCACAGGCAATAGGACAGCGATAACAGGGATCTTTCTTTTTCAGGTATTTCTCCGCCAGAGTTTCCCCGGAGATTTCATCGGCAGCCGGGAAATAGGCTTCCTGAAAGTTGTTGGTGGGCAATATGCCGCTTTCATTGATGATATTGACCAGCACCGCTGTGCCATAAGCCGGCAGGCCCTGGCCGGTGACGCCGTTCTCCCGGATTTTCTTCAACAGCCCGCTGACCACTTCCTTGAAGCGGTCGGGCTGGGCTACTTCTACCTTACCGCTGCCTCGCACCACGATGGCCTTCAGGTTCTTGGAGCCCATAACAGCCCCTACCCCGGAACGGCCTGCGGCCCGGTAGCGGTCATTCATGACGGCAGCGATGGGAGATAGCCGTTCCCCGGCCGGACCGATGGTCAATACCCTGGCCTTGTCGTCTCCTGCCTCAGCCAGAAGTCCGTCAGTGGTTTCACTGACCAGTTTGCCCCAGTACTTGTCGGCAGGGCGGATTTCCACCTGGTCATCCTTGATGTAGATATATACGGGTTGGGCTGCTTTCCCTTCTACAATCACCATGTCATAGCCAGCGAATTTCAGTTCTGCGCCCCAGAAACCTCCGGAGTTAGAAGAGGCAATGGTATTGTTGAGGGGGGATTTGGTGACGACCATGTAACGTCCGGAAGTCGGAGCGGAAGTACCGGTAAGCGGACCGGTAATGAAAAAGATTTTGTTAGCTTCACTCAAAGGATCGATACCAGCCGGAATTTCCTCGGCCAGCATGCGGCCCCCCAGGCCCCGGCCGCCGAGAAAGGCTCTGGCTTTCTCCACCGGCAGGGCTTCGGTGGTGATAGAGCCGGTAGTTAAATTGATGCGCAGGATTTTGCCTGCATAAGCGTTAGACACAAATACCCCTCCTCTACTCGAAATGTAGGTAAATATTTCGCCGCAGAGGCAGGTTTTTCCTGCCGGGTAACTTTTCTTTTCTGCAATTTTCTTTTTCTTCAGTATAATCGTGAGACTTTTGGGCCCGTATGTAAGCTATACATAAGGTGAAACAACTACAAGCAACAAGAAGAGCTGCCCCGCAAGGGACAGCTCCATTATTTTGACTATCTCATCACCCCAGGGCAGCAAGCCTTTCCCTTAGCGCCTCTGCTTTTTCCCGGTACTCAGCCGCTCTGGCTTTTTCCTTTTCCACCACCGCTGCCGGGGCCCTGGCGACAAAGCTTTCATTGTTCAGCTTGGCTTCCACACGGGCCAGGTCTTCTTCCACTTTGGCCAGCTCTCTGGCTAGCCGCTCTTTCTCCTTCTCGATATCAATCAGCCCGGCCAGAGGCAGGTAGATTTCCACCCCTTTAGCCACAGCAGCCGCCGCTTGAGCCGGTTTCTCCGGCAGGGTCAGCACCAGCTCCAGTTCACCGATACCGGCCAGCTGTTTGAGGTAACTGGCTCCCGCCTGCAATACCGCCAGATTTTCCTCCCGGTTGGCCGCCAGAATGGCAGCAATCTGACGGGAAGGGGGTACATTCATCTCCGCCCGGATATTGCGCACCGCCCGAATGGCTTCCATCAGCAGCTCCATGGCTGCTTCAGCTTCAGAATCATTGTATTCCGGTTTGACCTGCGGCCAGGGAGCCAGCATGATGGTTTCGCCCTGGTGGGGCAGAGCCTGCCAGATTTCCTCGGTGATAAAGGGCATAAAGGGATGCAGCAGTTCCATAGTCCGGCTCAATACATACCAGAGGGTCCACTGGGCCGTAGCCCGGGAGCCAGGGGTTTCTTTCCCGTAAAGCCGGGGCTTGATCAATTCAATATACCAGTCACAGAATTCACTCCAGATGAAATCATAGAGAACCCGGGCCGCTTCCCCCAGTTCATAGCGATCCAGCTGCCGGGTTACTTCCTCAATGGTATGATTGAGGCGGCTGAGAATCCAGCGATCAGCCAGGGCCAATTCCGGCTGCACTTCCTCCGGCTTGAAGTCCCCCAGGTTGAGCAGAGCAAAGCGGGCAGCATTCCAGATCTTGTTGGCAAAATTCCGGGTTCCTTCCAGGCGTTCCTGCTGGAAGCGCAGGTCATTACCGGGGGTATTGCCGGTAATCAGCATAAAGCGCAGGGTATCGGCTCCGTACTGGTTGATGATATCTATGGGATCAACCCCATTACCCAGGGATTTGGACATCTTCCGCCCCTGAGCATCCAGCACCAGCCCATGGATGAGAACTTCCTTGAAGGGCCGCTCCTGCATGAACTCGAGACCCATGAAAATCATGCGGGCCACCCAGAAGAAAATGATATCCCGGCCGGTGACCAGCACTGAAGTGGGATAGAAATGGGCCAGTTCCTCCGTCTGTTCCGGCCAGCCCATGGTGGAAAAGGGCCAGAGGGCGGAGCTGAACCAGGTATCCAGCACATCGGGGTCCTGTTCCAGGTTAGTGCTGCCACAGTGCGGACAGCTGGTGGGGTTTTCCTTGGCACAGATTTCTGCCCCACAATCCTGACAGTACCAGACGGGAATGCGGTGCCCCCACCAGAGCTGGCGGGAAATGCACCAGTCCCTGATGTTTTCCAGCCAGTTGATGTAGATTTTGGTGAAACGCTCCGGCACAAACCGCAGTTTCCCTTCCTGCACTACCTTGATGGCAGGTTCGGCCAGGGGCTTCATCTTGACAAACCACTGGGGTGAAACCATGGGTTCGATCACAGTATCACAGCGGTAGCAATGCCCAACGGCATGGGTATGGTCTTCCACTTTTACCAGGTAACCCTGGGCTTCCAGATCTTTGACTATCTGGGCCCGGCAGGCATAGCGTTCCATCCCCTGGTAAGGCCCGGCCTCTTCGTTCATCAAACCTTCTCTGGTCATGACAGTAATCTGGGGCAAATGGTGGCGCTGACCAATTTCAAAGTCATTCAGGTCATGGGCTGGCGTGATTTTCACCGCCCCGGTCCCAAATTCCTTTTCCACATATTCGTCAGCAATCACCGGAATTTCCCGACCCAGAATAGGCAGAATCAAGGTTTTGCCGATCAGGTGACGATAGCGCTCATCTTCCGGATGTACGGCTACGGCTACGTCCCCCAGCATGGTTTCGGGGCGGGTGGTGGCTACAATGATGCGTTCCTGGCTATCCTTGACCGGATAGGCAATGTGATAGAGCTTGCCGGCTGTCTCCTCGTGCTCCACTTCGATATCGGAAATGGTGGTCATGCACTTGGGACACCAGTTGATGATATAACTGCCCCGGTAAATGAGGCCTTTGTTATAGAGCTCCACAAACACATCCCTGACCGCTTTAGAGCAGCCTTCATCCATAGTAAAGCGTTCCCGCTGCCAGTCACAGGAAGCCCCCAGGCGGCGCAACTGTTTGGTAATGCGGTCACCATAAGTATTTTTCCAGTCCCAAACCCGTTCCAGAAATTTCTCCCGGCCCAGGTCATACTTGGACAAACCTTCTTTGGCCAGCTGTTCCTCCACTTTGGCCTGGGTAGCAATTCCGGCATGGTCAGTGCCCGGCATCCAGAGGGTATTGTAACCCTGCATCCGCTTCCAGCGGATGAGAATATCCTGCATGGTGTTATCCAGGGCATGGCCCATGTGCAGAGCCCCGGTCACATTGGGCGGGGGCATCACGATACTGAAAGGCTCTTTGTTTTTGTCAACCTCAGCATGAAAATAGCCCTTTTCCTCCCAGCGGGAATACCATTTGCTTTCCACTTCCTGGGGGTTATAGGTTGTAGGTAATTGGCCGCTTCTGGTTGCAGTGGTCATAATTGCTCTCCCCTCTATACGAATATGTTCTAAAAACAAAAGGCTCTTTCACCCCTAAGGGCGAAAGAGCCAGGCTTCCGCGGTACCACCTTAGTTTTTCCCTGCCGGAACAGCAGAGAAACCCTCTGCAGCTGTAACGGGCAGACCCGCTGCTGTCTACTTTTCTTCAACAGCAGAGCTCTGGGGCGACCTTCAGCGCATTCCCCCGGAAACCTTTCAGCCTGCGGGTTTCCTCTCTGTCGAGGTAGGCTCGCCTACTCCTCCCCATCATTGCCTTTCCCTGATTATGTACAATATTTTATGAAAAAGGAAATCTTTTGTCAACCTGCTCCAAAGCGGGTATAATGAAAATAAGGAATTGATTGTATTTAACTGTTTTGCTACATTAAAGGTATGGAACTATTATCCATTGGAGAAGCAGCAAAGTCCGGCAGGGTTTCGGGGAGCTGATCAGGAATGCCAGAGA
>NZ_BDLQ01000076.1:0-52707 GCF_002049255.1 Carboxydocella sp. ULO1
TGTTTTGCGCTAAAAACCCTTTCCTATACACCTTTTTCTGGGGTAAATTTATTTTCGTCCTTCCGCTAATCCCTTGGCCTGTCAGGATTATCTGACAACGCAATTAGCTCCTTGATATACAAGAATGCCTTCTAAACCATTTGGCAATCTGTGGCCAATCGACCTGACCTTGAGCAATTTGCATAACAAATCGAACCATTTCCTCTTGATCGACCTTAAAATTTATATTATTAATTTTTAAGGTCAAAACTCCAACTGCAATTCCAGTACGTTTATTACCATCTATAAAAGGATGATTATTAATAATTGAGTGAGTAAGTACGGCTGCTTTATCATATATTTCAGGATAAAACTCAACTTCTCCAAATCCAGCCCAGGGCCGGGCTACTGCTGCTTTTAAAAGCCCTAAATCGCGCAGGCCATGACTACCACCAGTCGCTTCAATGATACTAAAATGTAAAAAAAGTAATTGCTCAATATTAAGAACCTTCATTTAGCTAGCTCCTTTAAAGCCAGCTCATATTCTTTTATAAAACTATTTACTAAACTAACATAATCATTATCTATACCGTCCAGCAATTGCACACTCTTTTCATCAGGTGCAATTAACGGTTTAACAATAATACACTTTTTTTCCTCGTCTAGTTCTATAATTACATTAGATCCCTCTTCTAGTTTTAATTTTTGTAACATTTCTTTGGTTAAAGCAACTACATGGCTATTGCCAGTACGAAAAATTTTACGAATCAGCATATTGCCACCTCCCAGTTACTATGTTAATACAGTAATTACAGGTTGTAAAGAAAAAACCTTCCACCCTTTATTGATGGAAGGTTTGCAGTAATTCTCTCACTTCAGCTGTGGTATTGAGTTGCAGGGCCCGCTCCGCCAGTTCAGCACATGCCCTGGCATCCAGTCCGGCAATAATCCGCTTAATCTCTTTGATACTGCCAGCTGACATACTCCACTCATCCAGCCCCAGCCCGACCAGCAACGGTGCCGCCAGGGGGTCTCCCGCCATACTGCCGCACATTCCTACCCACTTGCCTTCCCGATGGGCAGCATCAATTACCAGTTTAATCAAGCCCAGCACAGCCGGATGGAAATAGTCATAGAGATAGGCGACTTTTTCATTCATCCGGTCAACGGCAATGGTGTATTGCACCAGATCATTGGTCCCGATGCTGAAGAAATCCACTTCTTTTGCAAACCTGGCAGCCAGCACAGCGGCAGAAGGTACTTCCACCATAATACCCAGCTCCAGGCCAGCTTTGAATTCTTTCCCTTCCTGTTTCAAATCAGCTTCGGCTTCCTGATAAATCCGTCTGGCCTCCCGCCATTCCTCCAGACTGGAGATCATGGGGAACATAATCTTGATATTGCCATAAACACTGGCCCTTAAAATGGCCCGCAACTGCGTTTTAAGGAGCTGGGGCTGATTCAAGCCAATGCGGATTGCCCGGTAACCAAGGAAGGGGTTCATTTCTTTTTCCAGCTCCAGGTAGGGTAATTCCTTGTCCCCGCCAATATCCAGAGTCCGGATAATTACCGGGCGTTCGCCCATGATTTCAGCTACCCGGCGATAAGCCTGGAACTGCTCTTCTTCATCAGGCATTTGTTCCCGGTGCATAAAGAGAAATTCAGTACGGTAAAGGCCAATTCCTTCTGCTCCCTGTTCCAGAGCCAGTTCTGCCTCTTCCGGAGTGCCGATATTGGCCACAATCTCAAAGCATTTGCCATCTACTGTACAGGCAGGCCTGTGGGCAAAAGCCTGCAGTTCCTGCAAACGTAACTGCTCTGCTGCTGCCTTCTCCTGATATTCTGTCAGTGTAGCCTGTTCAGGATTGATTATACACAAACCTGCCTGTCCATCAATCAAAAGGTTATCGCTGTGATTGATGCTTTCAATTTCGGCTCCAACTCCCAGAATAGCCGGTATCCCCAGGGAACGGGCCAGAATGGCGGTATGGGAAGTCTTGCCCCCCACTCTGGTGACAATCCCCTTGACCAGGTTCCGGTTTAGCTGAACAGTATCAGAAGGAGTCAGGTCGTCAGCGACTATAATCACTTCCCGGTCAAGCTCAGCTAAGCTCAGCTGCTGCCCTCCCTGCAAGAGAGTTAACAGCCTCCGCCCCACATCCCGGATATCCGCCGCCCTTTCCCGCAGGTATTCGTTGGGCATCTGTTCGAAGATGCGGGCAAACTCTTCAGTTACTTCCTGAACAGCTCTTTCGGCCGGATAAGAACGGGTCTCCACCCGTTTTATCATTTCCGGATAAAAACCAGGGTCGAGTAAAAAGCTAATCTGGCCTTTAATAATGGTGGATTTTTCTTCCCCCAGTGTTTCCCGGGTATAGTCCACCAATTTGTGCAAATCAGCTTCACACTGCTCTTTCGCTGCCTGCAGTCGCGCCAATTCCCCGGCAATATCCTGTACCTCAGTCAGTTGAGGCTGTTGCTGACTGAGGTGCGGCCGGTAAAGAAACGCCGGGCCCAGGCCGATACCGGCTGAAACCCCCAGCCCATAAATGCGTTTTTCTGCCATTATTCCTCACCAAACTTGCTTTCTATTAATTGAACCAGGGCTTCTACTGCCGCCTGTTCATCATCACCTTCAGCTTCTATGGTAATTTTATCCCCTTTGCTCAGGCCCAGAGCCATCACCCCGAGAATGCTCCTGGCATCAGCCTGATGACCACTGGCGGTTTTAACAGTAATCCGGGAGGTAAAGCGACCGGCTGTTTCAATCAACAACTGGGCCGGTCTGACATGGAGACCGGAGGCGTTTTGAAGTTCCACTTCGCGTGCATACATAGTTATTACCTCCAAACTACAGATTTTGTAGCAGGTTGACCAGTTCTTCAGCAGAAGCTACGGTGTGCAATTTTTGCCGGAAATCTTCATGCATCAGTTTGCGGGAAATGGCGATCAATATTTGCAAATGCTCATTTCCTACCTGTTGTTCCGGTACAGCTATCATAAACACAGAAGTTACGGGTTGTCCATCCATAGCCTGCCAGTCTACCGGCTGAGCCAGGCGGGCAAAAGCCAGTCCGGGAGCTTGAACTGCTGCCGATTTTCCATGGGGGATAGCCACTCCGAATCCAATCCCGGTAGTACCGGTTTCTTCCCGTCTTTTTACAGCATGCAGATACTGGTCAAGGTCTGAAACAAATCCGGCTGCAGCAAGAGCCGCTGCCATTTTTTCCATGCATTCTTCCTTGCTGTTAACTGTCAGGTCCAACAAAGTCGTGTTTTCATTCAGCATATTGCTCAGATTCATGGTTATTTCCTCCTCAAATGGTTGGGATAAGGAACAGGAAAACCTGCCCCTTATCCCATTATGCCCTGTTAACAACTTATTTTTGCTTTTTCAACAGGTTGACCAGTAAAGCGGTAACAACAGTACCTATGACAATGGCCAGCGCATACATCGGCAAATTGCCTACCGCATTGGGAATGGGGAGTACGAAAATACCGCCGTGGGGTGCCCGCAAGGTACAGCCAAAGGCCATGGAAAGAGCACCGGTTACAGCTGAACCAATCATGATAGAAGGAATTACCTTGAGGGGATCAGCGGCAGCAAAGGGAATGGCTCCCTCGGTGATGAATGAAATTCCCAGGACTGCGGCTGCTTTACCAGCTTCTCTTTCTTCCTCGGTGTATTTGTGAGGAGCCAGCAATGTAGCCAGCCAGAGACCCAGGGGCGGAGTCATCCCGGCCGCCATGACTGCTGCCATGGGCCCATAAACATCACTGCCCAGCAAACCGACAGCAAAAGTATAAGCGGCTTTGTTGACCGGACCACCCATATCAAAAGCCATCATCGCGCCCAGAATCAGGCCCAGCAGCACGGCATTGCCGGCACTCAAGCTCTTCAACCAGGCAGTCATCGCATCCATGATAGTTTTAATCGGAGTACCAATTACATAAATCATCAGCAGGCCTACAATCAAGGTAGCAAAAAGAGGTATGATGAGTACAGGTTTAAGGCCTTCCAGATTTTTGGGCAACTTAATGTTATCCTTTAGCCATTTCGCTACATAACCGGCCAGGAAACCGGCAGCGATACCCCCCAGGAAACCGGCACCGATCTTAGAAGCCAGCATACCGCCTACCAGACCAGGAGCCAGACCGGGCTTTTCAGCAATGGAAAAAGCGATAAAGCCGGACAGTACAGGCACCATCAGAGCAAAGGCAGAACCGCCGCCGATATCCATCAGGGCTGCCGCCAGAGTCCCTTTTTGTTCGAAAGCCTTGATGCCAAAAACGAAGGAGAGGGCAATCAACAAACCACCGGCTACGACAAGAGGAATCATATAGGAAACCCCATTCATCAGGTGCTTATAGGCGCCAGTCCGCTGTTTGCTTCTTTCTTCCTTGATTTGCTCTACCTGAGCTACATAAGCGCTGGTAGCCGCCTTTTTGTTAAGGGCCTCGTCCAGCAGTCTTCCCGGGTTCTTGATAGCTTCACCAACTGAGGCTTTGACAACCGGCTTGCCGGCAAAACGGCCTTCATCGACATCGGTATCAGCAGCAACAATAATGGCATGAGCGTCGGCAATTTCCTGAGGAGTAAGCGCATTTTCCACTCCCACTGCTCCTCTGGTCTCTACTTTCAGGTCGATGTTTTTTTCCTTAGCTGCTTTAATCAATGCTTCTGCTGCCATGTAGGTGTGGGCAATCCCGGTCGGGCAAGCAGTAACGGCTAAAATCTTTTTCATAAAATTTCCTCCCCCTCTTGCTATATAGCTCATCTCCAATTGATAACCTTGACTCGGGCCAGATTGGCCTCCACTTCTTCCCGGGTACAGACCTGGGTTCCCGCTTTGGAAGCTGCAATGGTGCCTGCTGCTGTGGCCCAGGCTGCAGTTTCAGCCAGAGGCTTTTGTTGCAACAAAGCATAGACCAGAGCTGCCACCATGGTATCCCCGGCTCCCACTGTACTCTGCGGCACTATGGGAAAGGGCTCGGTTACGATCACTTCCTCCCGGTTTAACACTACCGCCCCCTTACTGCCCCTGGAGATTACCGCCAGCTCCACTCCTTGTTCCAGTAGTTGACGGCCTGCAGCGATGATAGCTTCCGTATCTTGCAATGAACGGCCCAGCAGATTTTCCAGTTCTGCCAGGTTGGGCTTGACCGCAAAGGGCTGAGCGGCAAGACCAGCGCGCAGGGCCTCTCCATCGGCATCCAGGACTACTTTCACCCCCTTTGCTTTTGCTCTGCTGATCAGTTCCCGATAAGTATCAGCAGCAGCTCCCTGGGGTAAACTACCGCCCAGAATCAGGTAAGCCGTCTGTTCCAGAACTGAATCAAGCAGCTGGTAAAACGTTTGCATACGAGCAGAATCCACTACAAATCCAGGTTCATTGATTTCCGTAGTTTGTCTGGTGGCAAGATCAACCACTTTCAGGTTGGTGCGGGTTTCCCCCGGTACGCTGACAAAAGCAGTCGTTATCCCTTCATCCTCCAGAGCCTTTAACAGCAGTTTACCCTGCATTCCAGCAATGAACCCGGTAGCCAGTACGCTTACCCCGAAATTATTCAGTACCCTGGCCACATTTATCCCTTTGCCCCCGGGGTCCAGCCGTACCTCCTGAACCCGGTTTAAGCTTCCTGTGGTAAAGCCTTCGACAGTTACCGTCTTATCCAGAGCCGGGTTTAAAGTTACCGTGACTACTGCAGCTGAATTCATTTTGTTTCCTCCTATGGCTGTGCAAGATGAACCTGAACTCCTTTTTTCTTCAAAGCCATCACCACCTCAACGGGAGCAGCAGCATCCATGATGCAGTGATCAATATCGGCCAGACCGGCAAATCTGGCAAAAGAAATGCGACCGATTTTACTGTGGTCAGCCAGCAGAATTACCTGGGTAGCCGCTGCAATCATTTTGCTTTTTACTGCCGCTTCCAGCAGATTGGGAGTGGTTAAACCTTTTTCTAAATCCAGCCCATTGGTAGCGATAAAAACCTTGTCCACCCGTACCTGCTCCAGGGCCCGTTCGGTTATGGGCCCGACCAGGGCCAGCGTCTCCCGGCGCAGACTGCCTCCGGTCACCAGTACCTCGATACCGGGATTACCCTGTAATTCCTGGGCAAAGAGCAGGGAATTGGTGACCACTGTCAGGTGATTGAAGGTTTTAAGCTGCTGTACCAGATGAAAGGTGGTTGTGCCGGAATCCAGTAAAATGGTATCGCCATTTTCAATCAGCTTAACTGCTTCACGGGCAATGGCTTCTTTTTCACTTTTAAACCTGTCTTCTTTTTCCCAGTAAGTGGGTTCAAAATTAACTGCCTGCAACGAAATGGCCCCGCCGTGGGTCCGGTTTAACAGTTTGGCTTCTTCCAGTTCTTTCAAATCCCGGCGGATAGTGGACTCCGAAACCTGCAAAAAGTTACTGAGCTCCTGTACTGATGCACGACCATGCTTGTTGACATAGTCCAGAATCAGTTGTTTGCGTTCCTCCCCAAACACCTGCCAGCCCCCCAGTGATTGCCTGATTTTGCTCATTTGTTGATTGTTTTTGATTGTTTCTGCTTATTTTTGATTGTAATTGATTGTTCTGGTCTTGTCAAGAGCAGAAAAAAACTTCGGCCCGTTTTAGCCGAAGTTAATATTTCCCTCCAGTTCCTGAAGATATGCCTGAATCGCCGAACTGCAGCAGCGTCCCGCCGGGTTTTCGTATTCACAGCGCCTGCCACCCATGGCTCCGGTAGCCTTGACGATTTCAGCAAAAGTTCTGGCCCCCTGTTCCCAGGCTTCCCTGATCTGCCCTCTGGTCACCCCTTTGCAATAACAGAGGGGAACATCCAGCCCCGGGTCCTTCCACCAGACCTTGACTGTCAGGGCATCCCGGCCAAAAATCTGACCCAGCTCCCGGTGAAAATAAACCACCTGGCATTCCGGATTCTGACAGAGATGATAGTCTTCCTCCACAATCTGTTCGATTAGTCCGGTTTTGAGCAGATTGCGTAAAGTACGGGGGCTTACGGGCTGCCCCTCATTTCCACAGATAGGGCAGCGGGGAATTTGATTCTTTTCTCCGCAACCTTCCTGGCTACAACAGGCTTGTCCACATCCGACCATGGCCTAACCCCCTTTTCAATTGCAATTAAAATGGGCAGTTTTAGGTCATGCCCAGGACCTTAAGTCAGCAGCCACCTTCACAGTGAGCTACCGGCCGCAACATATACCGTTTCCTCAGCATGTTTCTACCCTCCTTTCCCGTATACGTAATTTCTCGGAAAGATCAAAATCAGTTGTCATCCTCAACAGCTTTAAGTTCAATCATCTTTTAAAGTTTCAAGGATTGGACATTCTTGTAGCTCTTCCTTATTGGGACAGCGTTCTTTCAATTCGTTCAATATTTTTTCAATCCGTCTTAAATCTTTTATTCGTTGTTGAACTTCATCTATTTTTTGAGAAATAAAATTATACATATCCTTACATCGAATTTCACCTTCATCTATAACCTTTAGTAAGTTATGAATTTCACCCAGAGAAAACCCTAGTTCCTGCATGCGTTTAATAAAAAATATACGCTTTACAGTCTCTTCCGAGTACATTCGATACCCAGAATCTGTTCGTAAAGTTTCTTTGATTAATCCTTTTCTCTCATAATACCTGATAGTTTCTTTATTGACATTACATTTAACAGCCAGTTCACTAATACGATATTTCATCTTATTATCACCCCCTGGATAAAGTATAAACCCTGTACTACGGTACAGGGTCAATAACATTTTTTAACGCGTTTTTTTCAGTTCAAAGGGGATAAACTAATAACAAACCGGCAAAGGAGGTTAAAAACTATGCACCTTTTGTTTGGTCGCCGCCGTGAAAAAGATACCTTCGATTTTCCCAATGCCGGCTTCTGGGCCCTGCATCTGGCCACTATTCCCCTGGTTTACATGCTGGGTAAAATGGCCGGAAGGGACCGGGAATAGGAAATTATAACTCGACTACCGTCACGCCGATGCCGCCCTCATTGGCTGCACCGTGACGGTAATTTTTTACCCGTGGATGTTCTTTTAACGCCTGGGTGATGGCTTTGCGCAAAGCCCCTGTCCCTTTGCCATGGATGACATAGACCTGGTTCAGTCCGGCCACCAGGGCGTTATCCAGATATTTTTCCAGTTCATAAAGAGCCTCATCGACCGTCATGCCCCTTAAATCCAGTTCCCGCTTGATAGCAGCGGTTTTGGCCGACATGAGGCTGCCTGCCCCCTGCACTTGCCCCGCTTCCGGATCAGAACCGGCCCGCAAGCGCAGATCCTCCCAGCGTACCGTCATTTTCAGGGCTCCTACCTGAACTACGGCACTAACACCGGGTTTTATCCCACCGACCACAGTGCCTTCCTGGTTTAAACTCAAGACCTTGACCCGGTCCCCCACTTCCAGCTCCCGCGGTGGTCTGCCTCCGGCAGCAACAGACGGGGTTGTCGGGGTGACAGCCTTGTCCGCTTGCAATTTGCGTAAACGGGAACGGGCATCATAGGCTGCTTGCAAGGTCTGGGCCGAAGGCGCCTCTGCCAGTCGGGCCTTCAGCTCTGCCACGATATTTTCCGCCTCCTGGCGGGCCTTTTTCACCTCCGCCCAGGCCTCTTCCCGGGCTCTGGCCAGAATCCGTTCCCGCTGAGCCTCCAGTTTTTCCTTGAGCTGCGCATACTCCTGCCGCAGGCGCTCGCTTTCCCGGCGCAACCGCTCGGCTTCCTGGCGTTCCGCTTCTGCTGCCCGCTGGCTGGCCTCCAGGCTCTGGATCAGATCGGCCATTTCCGTTTCCGCCTTGCTCATAAAGGAACGGGCCCGTTCCACCAGCTCCGGAGCCAGCCCCAGCCGGGCGGCAATTTGCAGGGCATTGGAACTCCCCGGCTGACCGATGAGCAAACGGTAAGTAGGCTGCAGGGTATTGACATCAAACTCCACACTGGCATTTTCAATCCCTGGCTGGCTGAAGGCAAAGGTTTTGAGCTGGCTGTAGTGGGTAGTAGCGATGGTTTTGGCTCCCCGCCGATGCAGCTCTTCCAGAATGGCCTGGGCCAGAGCCGCTCCTTCCGCTGGATCGGTACCTGCCCCCAGCTCATCCAGCAAAACCAAACTATCCCGGTCAGCCTCGGCCAGAATGGAGATGATATTGGTCATATGGGAAGAAAATGTGGAGAGGGATTGTTCGATGCTTTGCTCATCCCCGATATCGCAAAAAATCTGCTGATAGAGGCCAATTTCCGTTCCCAGCTCAGCGGGCAGATGCAAGCCCGCCTGAGCCAGAATCACAAACAGGCCTACTGTCTTTAGAGTCACAGTTTTACCGCCGGTATTGGGCCCGGTGATAATCAGGGTGGTGAAATCCCGGCCCAGCCAGATGGTAACCGGCACTACCCGGCCTTTGATTAAAGGATGGCGCCCGCCTTTAATGTAAATATAGCCATCCCGGTTCAGTTTTGGCCCTACGCCATCCCAGCGCTGGCTCAAAGTCCCTTTGGCCAGGGCAAAATCCAGATGGGCCAGGGCCTCCACCGCCAGTTCCAGCTGGTCAATTTCCGCCACCACCCGGGCCGTCAGTTCCTGCAGAATGCGTTCAATTTCCTCTTCCTCTTCCGCCTTCAGCCTTTTCAGATCATTATTGATTTCCACCACGGCCATGGGTTCAATAAACAGGGTCGCCCCGCTGCCTGACTGGTCATGGATCAGACCGGGGAACTGGCCGCGATATTCATTTTTCACCGGCACCACATAGCGGTCCCCCCGCTGGGTGACAATGGGGTCCTGCAGCATTTTCTGCCATTCCGGGGAACGGATAATCTGTTCCAGTTTTTCCTTCACCCGGACACTATGGCTGCGAATCTGCCGCCGCAGGGCAGCCAGCCGGGGAGAAGCTTCATCGGCCACTTCCCCGCCCGGTAAAATCGCGCGGTAAATGGCATCCTCGACCGGTTTAAAGCTGGCCAGGTTAGCGGCATATTCCTGGAGCAGCGGATAATGTTCCTTCAGTTCTGCAAAAAAGCGCTTCAAGCGGCGGCTGGCCCGCATGCTGTCTGCAACAGCCAGCAGTTCCTCCGGAGCCAGCACCGCGCCCCGTTTGGCCCGGCCCACAGCCTGACGCGGGTCTTTTAAACCGGACCAGGGCAGATCGGGATACACGCGCAACAATTCCCGGGCTTCCTGAGTCTCCTGCTGGCGGCGGCGAATTTCCGCCTCCTCGGTAGTGGGTAACAGGTTTTCCGCCAGCTCCCGGCCCAGGTTGCTCATGGTGCAATCGGCCAGCTGGGCGATGATTTTGCTGTATTCCAGTTTTTCCAGAGTGCGATTGTTCATTGTCTTACTCCTTTTCCTCCTCTTCCACCTGCAATACCCCCCGGTACCAGTGGCCTTTGGTCAAACCGCCCGGACTGAGTTTTTGCAGGAGTTCCCGGGCCTGAGGCAGCATTTTTCCGGCCAGAGCCTGCCGGTAAACCGCCACCACCTGCCGGATTTTCTCGGAATCTGCTAAACGCAAATCCAGCCGCAGGGCTTTGAGCCCGGACAGGCCGGGAAGGGGCAATTCATCCAGCAAAGCCAGTTCCCTGGGATTAAAAACATGCATGTGACAGAACTGGTCCATGCGCAAGGGGAACACCAGATTGAGGCGGTCTTTCAGCCCGTAAGTTCCCTGGCGACAGGGCTGGGAACACTTTTTGCCGGGCCGCCGTCCCCCCAGCAAACTGCCCACTGCACAATATTCGGAAACCATCATGGTAATATGGCCGTGAACCAGGACCTCCAGCGGCAAGCCCGTGGCCGCCAGCTCCATTACCTGTTCCCCCGTCAGTTCCGGGGAAAGGGTGATGCGGCTGGCTCCCAGCTGCTGCAAGATCTGGACTGTGACTTGATTAAAGGCATTTAAGGGCCAGTCTGCTACTAATTCGCCCTGGTAGCCCTGGGCCCGCAACCAGTGGAGCAAGCCCAGGTTGCTGACCAGCAAACCGGCAGGGGGCCGTTGTTGCAAGATCTGCTCCAGCCAGGGAATATACCCCTGCCATTCTTCCTCCTGCAGGATGCGGGGAGTAGCCAGCCAGAGCCGCTCCGTTCCGGGCAGTTGCGCCCAATCCGCTTTTTCCCGCTGGTGCCGCCACCATTCTGCACCCAGATAGACCAGGTCCGCCCCGGCGACCAGGGCCGCTTCCGCCCCTGACCAGCTGGCTACCTGGACGGTGAGCAGGGGTCTGCCCTGGTTGCGGCTCTCTTGCCGGGGTAAAGGCTGCCAGTCCGCTGCCGGTGCTGCCGGTCTGGCCCAGGGTTTAAGCCGTGCTGCCGTCAAGCGAGATATAGCCTGGCGGCGAGCCTCATTGAGCAAGCTGAGAGGCACCATACACTCCCCTTGCAGCCGGGCCTCCAGCCCTACCAGCTGATAGGGGGTGTTGCCCAGCCGCCCCAGCTGCTGCCACAAAACCTCCTCAGTAAGGGGTCGCTTCCGGGCCTGCTGGGCTGGTTCCGCTGTCCAGGCTTCCCCCCGGTTCCCCTGTTCATCCAGATAGACCAGGTGTAACGGCTGTCCCACTGACCCCTCGACCTTTACCGTTACCGGCAGGGGCTCTATCTTCTTACTGGCTCGTTCCATCAAATCTATATCCAGGGTCTTAAAGACCCGGTCACCCATACTAACCTGACCTGGACTGGGCAACCAGACCTTTCCCCCGGCAGCTGCCGCCACCGGACTGGTCAGCCCCAGCCGTCCGCCTATTTTGACCCAGATTTCCAGACCGTCCCCTACCCGCAGGGGTTCCTCCAGGACCAGCTCAAACCGGCGTTTGGCCCGATCCACCCGGGACACCCGGCCGATTTTCAGGCCCCGGTTATTGGGCCGTTTATAACTCATCAGTTCTGCCCCGGGATTGCCGGCAAAATAGCCGCGGGTGAAATCCCGGTTAAAGATCTGGGCCAGATCTTTCTTCTCCTCAGCTGTTACCTGGAAGGCCCCGGCCGCCAGGCGGTCCAGAGCCTGGCGATAAACCCGCACTACAGTAGCGACATATTCCGGCCGTTTCATTCGACCTTCAATTTTGAGAGAATTAATCCCTGCTTCGACTAAACGGGGCAAATCTTCCACCAGATTCAAATCCCGGGGACTGAGCAGATGTTTACCCACTTCCTCAGCGGTTAACTCCCGTCCCTGCTGATCCACGAGGGTATATTGCAAGCGGCAGGGCTGGGCACAGCGGCCCCGATTGCCACTGCGGCCGCCAATCAGGGAAGACATCAAACACTGGCCGGAATAGCAAATACACAGGGCACCATGGACAAAAACTTCCAGTTCGGCCCTGGTCCGGGCCCGAATCCGTTTCATATTTTCCCAGCTGACTTCCCGGGCCAGCACCACCCGCTGAAAGCCCAGTTCTTCCAGCTGCCTGACTCCTGCTGCATTGTGAATAGTCATCTGGGTAGAAGCATGCAACTCCAGATCAGGGAGATATTTACGGGCCAGGGCCGCCAGCCCCAGGTCCTGCAGTATAACCGCATCTGCTCCTCGCTCATAGAGAAAACCCAGGTAATCCAGAGCTTCCGGCAGCTCCTGGTCTGCTACCAGGGTATTAACGGCAACAAATACCTTCACTCCGCGCAAGTGGGCAAAATCCAGCGCTTCCCCCAGTTCCTGGCGGTCAAAATTGGCGGCATACTGGCGGGCACTGAAGTTTTTGCCCCCCAGGTAAACGGCATCAGCCCCATTGGCCACCGCCGCTTCCAGTGCCTCCCAGGAACCTACCGGGGCCAGCAATTCGGGTAGTTTCACAGCAATTACCTCCACCTTATCACTTAAACAATTCTATTCTATCCTAATGGCCAGCTGGCTTCAACTTGGTTTCCATAAAAATACACCTCCAGCCATAGTATGGCTGAAGGTGTCCTGTCCTAAACGGTTAGCGCTTGACCCGAATCAGGCCAGAGCAGGGAATGATTTCAATCCCCGCCGCTTCCAGCCGGTCCAGGAAAAGGTTCATGCCCAGGGAGTCACTGGCAATGTGGCCGGCGATCACTACATTGACACGGGCTTTTTCTGCCCGCTCCCGGTGTTTTTCGCTGATATGCATGCCCACCAGAGTGCCTACGCCGGCTTTGGCCCATTCATCATAGGCATCCTCCGAACCACCGGTACCACCGGTCATGTCCACGAAAATCCTACCACAGCGGCGGGATTCATCCCCGACAAAAATGGTAGGGCCTGCCCCCTGCCGGGCTGCTTCGGCATATTCGGGGATGGTTTTCAGTACTTTCAACAAATCGGCAATGGTTTCCGGCTGTTTCTCGTCCAGATATTTTTGCAGCCAGGAAGTAACCAGGTTATCCGAAGGAGTATGACAGCACATCAGGGGGATTTCCAGCAAACGGGCCACATCCACCGGCCGCTGGTGGTTATAGGGCATGACATTGCGCATGACTTCCTTGATGCGTCCAGCCATAATGCTTTCAGCGATATTAACCGGCACCCCCCACTGATAGAGGAGGTCGGACTGGATATGCATGACCTGATGCAGGGCCGCAAAAGCCCGCCCCTCCGGATGGTGGGCCAGCACCAGGTCGATTTCCTTGCCTTTTTCCCGCAGCCGGTCAGCCAGCAATAATTCACCGGCTTCGATATCAATGCCCACCAGAATCCGCTTGACTTCCTTCTCCGGGTCCCCCCAGAGAATCCTGGTGTCACTGTAAGGATTGGTCAGGGACTCGGTATCGAAAAAAGCCTTATCTTCCGCTTCCAGTTTTTCGTAGCTTTTCCGGGTCAGGCGCAAATCCCTTTCTACTGCCTGTTTCCCCCGCGGGTCAGCTTCCATTCCCATTTCTACCGCCAGCTGATAGATCTCTTTCAGTTTCATTAAATAGTCCTGGTCATCCAAACTGTGCAAAACTGCACAAGTCTGGAAGGCTGGGCTATTTGTATTCCGCCCTTTCAGAGAGTGCTCATTCCCAGCAAGCGGTATTTAAGCACTCCCATAGCCCCTGCCCCAAGAAGCAGGAACTTGCGCCCTTAGCCAGGTCTCCCCACATGCCCTGAATGTAATACTCTCTTCAGGACAGAGACGTCTCTTAAAACTTTCTCAGGGGAGAGTGGCGTCACCACCGCTACCTTGAGAACTCGCCAGAGATTATAGCTTGCGCTACAAGCACTAATACTTGTTCCACCCAGAGGTATTAGTACCTTCCCCAGCTCACTCCCAAGGCTTTTTATCACTCTGTCTATCTCCTTTAGTTGCCTTTCCTTCAAGTGTTTGTTCTTAACCGTTCTCTTTACATGCTCTTTTAATTCTTCCAATTCGCTGGCATCTAAATCCTTTAAAATTGCTATATATCCCTCGGGAATTTGCTCTTTTAATCCTAGTCCTCTTCTTGCTACGACATACGAAGCTGCTATGTCCTTGCTTATCATATACTGCGGTGCATACTTCAGCATCCCTATCACAGATGTATAGGCAGGATTGACCTCTATTACTTGTATACCCTTCCTCTTCGCTAAAACCTTGATTTTTTCCAAAAGTGACCTGTAGCTAAAGCTGTGCCTTATCCTCCTTGATTTCCTCCCTGAAAAATCCCCTCTTTTTCCTTTGTCTCTTATGTCCAATCTTTCGATTGCTATTGCTTTTTTCTTTTCCTCTGCTAACCTTACTACTTCATGAGCATGCTGCCATCTATAATATTCCCTCTTATTTGAATTGCCGCTTGTAAGTTCAGGCATCGGTATTCTGCCATAACTTACAAGCTTACCGTTCTCATCTGTTTCTGACCACGCTATGTGGTACGGATATGCGTTGACGTCTATGCCTATAACTCCATTTTCCTTTGTCACCACAACTTCCGGGAAGTTTTCTCTAATTGTAAAGTAAGCATATATCTTGCCGTTTTTGAGCTTTAGCTCGACGGAGTATGGTTCTTCACAAGTGCTTATTGCTTGTAGTAATTCCTCCCGGCTCCTTCCTTTTTTCCATCCCGCTTGTATCTTGGGGTATACATACTTTCTGTCCCCTACGTTTATCCTTAGTCTCGTACCATATTCATCTATCTCGATCCTTGTATTCAGGTTCCCTTTCTTGCTCTTATCTCCCCTTGAGTAGAGATTACCTTTTCTTCTTTCTTGCCACTCAAGTTTTAGCTTCTTATATGCTCTTCCATTTATGTGCCGTTTCTTGAGCTTATCAAACAAACTCCTGCCGCCAAAGACAACCTTCGTCGGATTCTCTTCCCTTTCTTTGCAAGACTCTAAAACGCTTTTTGCCTTCATTATCGCATCATCTACGTACCTCGAATTTAAATTAAAAATCCCTTGAAGTTCTTTTTTTAGTGTATTTCTGTTTTTACCTTCTAAAAGCCTGTTATATGCGAATCTTGCGCAGGATGACCATCTTCTCATAAGGTCTAATACTTCTTGTTTATCTTCTTCACTGTCAAAAACAAGTTTAGTTTGGATTGTTATCATGCTTTTTGCCACCTCTTTGCCCGTAAATCCTGGCTGCAAATGAGGTAACTATTGCTATTAAGTCTTCTGCTAGTTCTTTGTTTACATCTTCTTCATTTTCCTTTCCATTCAAAACTACAAGTTCTACTCCAAAGCTTTCCATAAAAAATTTAAGATATTCAAAACCAAACCTTGCCAGTCTATCATGATACTCTATTACAACTTTTTGAACTTCTCCTTTTTTATTTTGTTCAGAAGCTTTAATAAACCTCTCCTGTTTTCATTTACCCCACTTGCTATTTCGGATATGACTTCATACCACCAACCTTGCAAATTGGCATATTCTTTAAGTCTCCTGAATTGGTTTTTTAGGTACTCTTCCTGCTTTTTTGTAGATACTCTTGCATATAAAACTACAGTCGGTTTTGGTTTTTCTTCTATCATACCTATTTTCTATACCTTCTCCTACCCTTTGGAGTTCTAAGAGGAGTAATTAACCCTTCTTTTTCCCAGTTTATAAGTGTCCTTCGACTAATCAAGTATATTTCTTTTATTTTTTGCATACTTAATAACATCTATCATCACCTAGTTAAAATTAGACTCTTTTGCATAACTATCTTCAACTGTTGTATCCTCCTCTGTATACGGTATCCTGAAATATTTTACCACAGTATGTCGTATAGGGCAAATTGACTTGCAGGGAGGATGTATAATATGATGAAATCAACCTCGAACAGAACAGGGGGATGGCGATGAACACCAAAATTCTCGGCCTGTCTGCAGCTGAAGTGCAGGAAGAATTACATCGAATTGCCCAACACTGCTACTGGACGGTTGTGGTGGAAAAAGAAAATCAGCTCGTTTTGCAGACTGAGTCCGGTGAGCTGATTCTGATCTGGTCTCCTCTGCCCCCGCAGAAGCTGGGCAGTTTCCATTTGCCCAGAACCCAATTGTCCATCACAGGCCCTCCCACCGCTCTGGCCCGTCTGGATGAGGCCCTGCGCTGCCTGCGGGCCGGGGGGTAGGGTTGTTAATCCTATTGTAGTTTCACGTTATTCAACTTACGTGCCCATTCAGTAAAGGAGCATAAATAAATATTATTAGCAAATATAATTACGTGGTATAATTATATTAAGATAGTGATTGTCTTGAAGTATAATACAACCAGAGGGTGATAAACCATGCTACCCGTGGAATTGCATCAATTTTTTTGGGAATATGATGTGCAAACATTAGACCAAACCGCCCATTGGTTTCAAATTATAGAACGGATCCTGGAATACGGAGATCTGGAAGCCAACCGCTGGCTTTACCGAACCTATACCAGGGAACAGATTGCAGAAGTAGTCAGGAACAGCCGGAATATATCCAGGAGGACGGCTATTCTGTGGCAAAACCTATTGGGTATACCAAAGGAGGAAGTGGTTTGTTTGAACACATCATGTCAAAGGAACGATATACCCTTCTTGAGCAATTAGCAAGACACTCCCTGGTACAAACCTTTTATTTAGCAGGAGGGACCGGAGCAGCTCTTTATCTGGGCCACCGTTGGTCAGAAGACCTGGATTTTTTCTCAGAGCAAGAATTTGACCCTTTTCAACTTGCCGGAAAACTGGCCAATTTTGAGGGGTTTCTTTTAACCAGCCAGGGACCGGGAACTCTCCACTGTTTTATTTACGGCGTAAAAGTAAGTTTTCTCTATTATCCCTATCCCCGCCTCGAAACCGGGCTTACCTACAAAAACATTCAATTAGCATCATTAAAGGATATTGCCTTAATGAAACTGGTTGCTTTAGTGCAACGGGGGACAAAAAAAGATTTTGTGGACTTATTCTTTTTGGACAAGGAACAGATTAAGTTCGAAGATATTTTTAAAGCTTATCCGGATAAATACCCGGTTAAAACCTTTCAGCCACTGGTTTTTTTAAAATCCCTCGGATATTTTGATGATGCAGAATTAGAGCCAATGCCCAGGCTGTTTCGGGAGGTATCCTGGTCAGAGATCAAAAAATATTTTTTACAACGCCAAAAAGAATTAACAGATTATTTTATATGTAAAGACACTAATTTAGAAAAATAGTAAGAGCAATAAGTCTCTAGCGACACCGTACTTCTACCGCCTGCCGCTCCTTCTTGGCATTCCAGTAATATTTAATACTGATCCGGCTACCCTTGCGGAAATTGAGCTTAC
This sequence comes from Carboxydocella sp. ULO1, assembly GCF_002049255.1. Classification (NCBI taxonomy): domain Bacteria; kingdom Bacillati; phylum Bacillota; class Clostridia; order Eubacteriales; family Clostridiales Family XVI. Incertae Sedis; genus Carboxydocella; species Carboxydocella sp. ULO1. Next base: position 17,613 of record NZ_BDLQ01000076.1, read on the forward strand.
CCTGGTAACGAAAAACCAGCACTTTCCCCTGCACCCGGGCCTTGAAAGCCATAGCTCCCTGCCGTCCCAGATACTGCCCCTGTACGGTATAATAGACCGGCGGGGCTTTTATTTCTTGCAGCAGCTTGAATTCAACCCCACTTTCAGACACTATCCGCCAGCGCCAGCCTGCCAGAGGTTTAACCCGGATTATCAGCTGCGGATAGGTAAGCACAGCGGCTGTCACAGCATCAGGAGGCGGTACCTTTTCCCGCACCCGTACCGTGACCACTCCTTCGATTTCTTCCACCCCTGCTACCTCCAGCCCGTAACCAGCCGAGGGCTTTTGCCCCAGATTAATTACCACCAGCGTCTCCCGGCTGCTGTGATAGAGCCAGTAGCCCCGGGTTGTTTTCAGCTTTTCAGCTTCCTGGCGAACCTGGGCCGGTAAACTCTGCCGAGCGGTGACCACTGTATAGGGTACCGGATTAAAGGCAAGAGCCCAGACTGCCTTTACCGGAAATCCGGCCAGCAACAGAACCAGCAAAAACCTCCATAACCTGCTCATTTTTCTCCCTCCTCAGGGCAGCATTTTCACCAGACTCTCATATTCTTCCTTTAATGTCAGGTAATCATTGGCCAGATTCAAGGCAGCCAGCACAGCCACCTGGTGTAAAGGCAGAGAAGGATTGCCCGCCAGAATCGAACGCATCATTTCATCCAGCAGGGCAGCTGCCTTTTCAATCTGCTCCGGACTGGCCTCCCCTTTTATGCGATATTTTTCTCTGACAATCGTCACTTCTACCGTGTTCATACCTGATCCCTCCGCCCTGTTTAATTATACCATTCGCCAGTAAATGTTGAACTCCTTTTTTTGTGATAATTATCAAAATTACAACTTTTAGTCCTGGTCTTGTCTCAAGGCCAGCTAATATGTAAAATTAGTTTGTGAAAGTGAAGTTACGAACAATCCTTTTTATTTTACCATTCTAGGGACCAACATTGTCCCTCCGGGACAAAAATTGTACTAACACAATCACGGAAAGAGAGGGATATGCTATGACTGAATGCACATGTAAGTGTGGCAGCAAAAGCGCCGACCCCAGATTCAAGGAACTGGATGCTATTATCGCCAAACACCGGGAGGAAGCAGGGGCCCTGATTCCGGTACTGCATGCCGCCCAGCAGCTGTTTGGCTATTTGCCCCGGGAGGTCATGGAATATATCGCCAGAGAACTGAATGTCCCGGCCAGTGAAGTCTACGGCGTTGTTACTTTCTATTCCTATTTCTCCACCCAGCCTATTGGCAAATACAAAATCGGTGTCTGCCTGGGCACAGCCTGTTATGTCAAAGGTTCCGGCCTGCTCCTGGAAGAGCTGAAAAAGCAACTGGGCATTGACGTCGGTCAGACCACCCCTGACGGTTTGTTTACCCTGGAAGCCACCCGCTGTATCGGTGCCTGCGGTCTGGCTCCTGTTATCGCTATCAATGACCAGGTCTATGGCCGTCTGACCAGTAAAGACCTGGCTGCTATCCTGGAAGAATATCGCCAGCGGGAAGGTCAGGTTTCTCCCGCTATTGCAGGTTAAGCGGAGGTGCAAATTCATGCTAAGTATTAACCAGCTGAATGAACTCAAGGAAGCTGCCCTGGCCCAGCTGGCTTTGCGCCAGGGTCAGGCTGCTGCTGATGGTTATCGCTGGCACATCCTGGTCTGTGCCGGTACCGGTTGTACCTCATCTGGCAGCCTTAAAGTTGCGGAAGCCCTGGAAAGCAGTCTGGCTGAGGCCGGTCTCAGTCAACAGGCCAAAGTGGTTAAAACCGGTTGTTTCGGTTTCTGTCGCTTAGGACCTATTGTAGTAATCTATCCCGACGAAACTTTCTACACCTCTGTCTCTCCAGCTGATGCCGCTGAAATCGTCAATTCCCATCTCCTGCAGGACCGACCGGTAAAACGTTTGCTTTATCACGGGCCTGAGGCAGAGGAAGTGATCGAGAAATTCCGGGACATCGATTTCTTCCGCTATCAAAAGCGGATTGCCCTGCGCAACTGCGGGCAAATTGACCCGGAAAATATCCATGAATACATTGCCCGTGATGGCTACCAGGCCCTGGCCAAAGCATTGACCAGCCTGACTCCTGCTGAGGTTATTGCTACTGTCAAGGCCTCAGGCCTGAGAGGCCGGGGTGGTGGTGGTTTTCCCACCGGTCTGAAGTGGGAATTTACCGCGAATGCACCAGGTGAAATCAAGTATGTCGTCTGCAATGCCGATGAAGGCGACCCCGGGGCCTTTATGGACCGTTCCATCCTGGAAGGGGATCCGCACAGTGTGCTGGAAGCCATGGCCATTGCCGGTTATGCCATCGGGGCCCAGCAGGGTTATATCTATGTCCGGGCCGAATATCCCATTGCCGTGGAACGGCTGAAAATTGCCATTGCTCAGGCCCGGGCCCTGGGTGTGCTGGGCAAAAACATCTTCAACAGCGGTTTCAATTTTGATGTAGATATTCGCTTAGGGGCCGGTGCCTTTGTCTGTGGTGAGGAAACCGCTCTGCTCACCTCCATTGAAGGTCACCGCGGCGAACCCCGGCCCCGGCCGCCTTTCCCGGCAGTCAAGGGTTTGTGGGGCAAGCCTACCCTCATCAATAACGTAGAAACCTATGCCAATATCCCGATGATTATCCTCAATGGTGCTGACTGGTATGCCGCCATGGGGACAGAAAAAAGCAAAGGCACCAAGGTCTTTGCTATCGCCGGCAAAATCAACAATACCGGTTTGATCGAAGTGCCCATGGGCACTACCTTGCGCCAGGTTATCTTCGAAATCGGGGGCGGAATTCCCAATGGTAAGGCTTTCAAAGCCGCCCAGACCGGGGGACCTTCCGGCGGGTGTTTGCCTGCCAGCCATCTGGATACCCCCATTGAATACGATTCCCTGCTGGCAGCCGGTTCGATGATGGGCTCCGGTGGCTTGATTATCATGGATGAAACTGACTGTATGGTGGACATTGCCCGCTTCTACCTGGAATTCACTGTCGATGAATCCTGTGGCAAATGTACCCCCTGCCGGATTGGTACCAAACGCATGCTGGAAATTCTGGAGCGGATCACTTCCGGTCAGGGCACCATGGCAGATCTGGACAAGCTGGAAACCCTGGCCCGCAATATCAAGAACAGTTCCCTTTGCGGCCTGGGCCAGTCCGCTCCCAACCCGGTACTCAGTACTCTTAAACATTTCCGGGATGAGTACCTGGCCCATATCCAGGAAAAGAGATGCCCGGCCGGAGTCTGTCAGGCCTTACTGAACTATGTGATTGATCCTACCCTCTGCAAAGGCTGCAGTCTCTGTGCCAAAGCCTGTCCCGCCGGGGCGATCAGCGGTGTGGTTAAGTCACCCTTTGTAATTGACCAGGAAAAATGCCTCAAATGCGGCGCCTGTGTCAGCAAATGCAAATTCGGAGCCATCAGCAAGAAGTAATGAGGTGAAGATAATGACTGAAATGGTGCAATTGACCATAGATGGACAAACGGTAGAAGTACCAGCAGGCACCACCGTGCTGGAGGCGGCCCACCAGCTGGGCATCAAAATCCCTACCCTCTGCTATATGAAAGAACTCAATGAAATCGGGGCCTGCCGGGTTTGTCTGGTAGAGGTACAGGGGGCCCGTACTTTGCAGGCCTCCTGTGTTCTCCCCGTCAGCCCCGGCATGGTGGTCAATACCAAAAGTCCGGCGGTACGGGAAGCCCGGCGGACTGCGGTGGAGCTGATCATTTCCGACCACCCTCAGGAATGTTTGACCTGTGCCCGCAACCGTACCTGTGAATTGCGGGTACTGGCCGAGGAAGTGGGAGTACGGCAGATTCCCTATACCGGAGCTACTACTCAGCTGCCTGTTGATGCCAGCTCCCCCTCTATCGTCCGCGATCCCCGCAAGTGTGTCCTCTGTCGCCGCTGTGTGGCAGTATGCCAGCAGGTGCAGCAGGTAGGCTGTCTGCAGGCAGCCGAGCGGGGCTTCGACACCAATATCACTCCGGCCTTTGGTGATAACCTCAATGAGGCAGTTTGCACCTTCTGCGGCCAGTGTGTGCTGGTCTGCCCCACCGGGGCCCTGACCGAGAAAAATGAAACTGCCCGGGTCTGGTCCGTCCTGGCCAATCCCGAAAAGCACGTAGTGGTTCAGGTGGCTCCTGCCGTGCGGGTTTCCATCGGGGAAGAGCTGGGCTATGAACCCGGCACTGTCCTGACCGGTAAACTGGTGGCCGCTCTGCGCCGCCTTGGTTTTGACCGCGTTTTTGATACCAATTTTGCTGCTGACCTGACCATCATGGAAGAAGGTCATGAACTGCTAGAACGGCTGGAAGAGGGCGGCTCCCTGCCGCTGATCACTTCCTGCTGTCCCGGCTGGGTGAAATATATAGAGCATTTCTTCCCCGATTTGCTAAAACATCTGTCCAGCTGCAAATCCCCGCACCAGATGTTCGGGGCGGTGGCCAAAACCTATTATGCCAGCAAACACGGGATTGACCCGGCCAGCATAGTGGTGGTATCCATTATGCCCTGTACCGCCAAGAAGTTTGAAATCCAGCGGCCGGAAATGCAGGCCTCCAGCTACCAGGATGTGGACATCGTCCTCACCACCCGGGAACTGGGCGCCATGCTGCGGGAAGCCGGTCTGGATCTCAGGAATCTGCCTGACGAAGATTTTGATCAGCCTCTGGGCCAATCCACTGGTGCCGGTGTCATTTTCGGCACCACCGGCGGGGTAATGGAAGCGGCCCTCAGAACAGTGGCAGAAGTGACCAGCGGCCAGCCCCTGGCTGAGATTGAATTCCGGCAAGTGCGGGGCTTCAATGGCATTAAGGAAGCGGAAGTAGAACTAAAAGGGCGCAGGCTGAAACTGGCGGTAGCCCACGGCCTGGCCAATGCCAAACAGCTTTTGACCGCCCTGCAAAAAGGCGAAGCGGAATACCATTTTATCGAAATTATGGCCTGTCACGGCGGCTGTATCGGTGGTGGCGGCCAGCCGATTCCTACCACCTGGGAAGTGCGGCAAAAGCGGGCCCAGGGTATTTACCAGTGCGACTCTCAGGCCCGGTTCCGCAAGTCCCACGAAAACCCGGCTATCAAGGAGCTGTATGCCGAGTTTCTGGGCCATCCTTTGAGTCACAAGAGCCACCAGCTTTTGCATACCAGGTACCAACCACGCCGCTAATGTGTTAAAATATTAGACAGAGGTAAATCAGAATCGGAGGTAATGATTATGCAAATTCCAACCTGGCTGGCGGAAGCTGATCTGGAAAATCTGCTCAGGGAAGCGGCTAAGCCTTCTGCTCCCCGGGTGCGGGAGATTCTGGCCAAAGCAGCAACTGCGCAGGGCCTGACTCTGGCCGAAGCGGCTCAGCTTCTGCAAATCGAAGATGAAGAACTGCTGACCGAGCTGTTCCAGGCCGCCGGTCAGGTGAAGGAACGGATTTACGGGCGAAGGGTGGTCATCTTCGCCCCCCTTTATCTAACCAATGAGTGCCATAATAATTGCCTCTACTGCGGCTTTCGGGCAGCCAACCGCAGTTTGGCCCGCCGCACCCTGACAGTGGAAGAGGCCGTGGCTGAAGCGAAAGCCCTGGAAAGCCAGGGCCACAAGCGCTTGCTGCTGGTAGCCGGTGAAAATGGCCGCCAGGCCGCTGTAGACTATATCGTTCAGGTGATTGAAGCCATTTATCAGCAGGCGGATATTCGCCGCCTCAATGTCAATATCGCCCCACTGGATGGGGAGGGCTTCCGCCGCCTGAAAGCGGCCGGAATCGGCACCTATCAACTTTTCCAGGAAACCTATCATCTCGACACTTACAGGCAGATGCACCCTGCGGGAGCGAAAGCCGATTATCACTGGCGGATCAGCGCCCCGGAACGGGCCCTGCAGGCCGGTATCGATGATATCGGGATGGGCGTCCTCTATGGTCTCTATGACCACAGGTACGACACCCTGGCGCTGCTGGCCCATGCCCATTATCTGGATCGCACTTATGGGGTTGGCCCCCATACCCTGTCTGTACCCCGGCTGCGTCCGGCTCCGGGATCACAGCTCCAGGCTGCGCCCTATCCCGTTTCCGACCGGGATTTCAAGAAAATCGTGGCCGTTCTGCGCCTGGCTGTTCCTTACACCGGCCTGATTCTTTCGACCCGGGAGACGCCAGCCCTCAGGGATGAACTCTTGCATCTGGGTATCAGCCAGATTTCCGCCGGTTCGGCTACTTCCCCCGGCGGTTACCGGGAACGGGCCCGGACTGCCGACCCGACAGAACAGTTCGCTATCGAGGATCATCGCACTCTGGATGAAGTGATTACCTGTGTCCTCCAGGCGGGGTTCATCCCCAGTTTTTGCACCGCCTGCTATCGCAGCGGCCGCACCGGGGAACGCTTTATGCAACTGGCCAAGAGCGGTAATATCCAGAATGTCTGCCAGCCCAATGCCCTGCTGACTTTACAGGAATATCTCCTCCACTTTGGCAGTGAGGCTGCCCGCAACGCAGCTGCCCCTGTCCTGGCTAAAGAGCAGGAAGCCATCCGGCGGGAGGATATTCGCCGTCTCACCGCTGACCGCTTGCGCCGTCTGGAGCAGGGCGAAAAAGATCTGTACCTGTAAGGCGGTGAAGTCATGAGTCTCCTGCAAAAATTCATGGCTAAGGCCAGAACAGAGCCATCATTGCTGCTGGTCTGTGCCTCCACCCAGCATATGTTGAAAGCAGACCACGCCTTGCGGGAAGCGGGAATTGCAACGGAACTGCTGCCTACTCCCCGGGGCATAGGTTCAGCCTGTACCACTGTCATCCGCTTTGCTGCCAGCCACCGGACCGAAGTGGAAAAAATCCTGGCCGCTGAAGCCATTGAGTGGGAAGGCATCTATCCTTATTCCACCCAGCCCCGGCGCATCGACTGGTCACCAGTCTATGCCTACCCCCTGGCCGCTGATTACCGGGAATTGCTGCAGCGTCTGGAGCGGGAAGAACCCTTGAGTCAGGAGGAGCTGGCCCGTTTACTGGCTGTGCAGGATGAAGCGGAAGAACAGGCTTTGCTTACCGCCGGTGATCTGGTCCGCCAGGAATGTGTAGGCGACATGGTGGATATCCGGGGTGCCATCGAGTTTTCCAACTACTGCCGTAAAAACTGTTACTACTGTGGCCTGCGCCGGGATAATACAGTTCTGCCCCGCTATCGCATGAGCGAAGAGGAAATTCTGGCCACAGTGGATGAAATCTACCGTCTGGGCTTGCGCACCGTGATCCTGCAATCGGGCGAAGACCCCTATTATACTACGGAAAAAATCCTGCGTCTCATCCGGACCATCAAGGAAAGATACGGCCTGCGCATCACCCTCAGTCTGGGAGAACGCAGGGCGGAAGAATACCGGCTATTTCGGGAAGCAGGGGCCAACAACTATCTGCTCAAACTGGAAAGCGGCTCCCCCTGTCTGTTTGCAGCAGCCCATCCTGATGATGATTACGGGGAACGGCGGCGACATCTGCAGTTAATCAAACAGGCCGGACTTTTAAGCGGATCCGGCAATATCGTGGGCCTTCCCGGGCAGACAGTAATGGACCTGGCCGCCGATATTCTCCATTTTAAAGATGATGGCATTCACATGATCGGTATCGGCCCCTTTTTACCGGCAGCCAATACCCCCTGGGCCGATCAGCCACCAGGGGATTTGCACCTCTGTCTGCGGGTAGTGGCCCTGACCCGGATAGTCTGCCAGAATGTTTTCCTGCCCGCCACTACCGCCATGGCTACCCTGCATCCCCGCGGCCAGGAACTGGCTCTGCGCGCCGGTGCCAATACCATTATGTTGATTATGACCCCACCCCAGTACCGGGGTAATTACCAGATCTACAGCAACAAAAATCCCGTCAATCTCAACTATGCACTGGAGCAGATCGCCCGGGCCGGCCGCCGGCCCCCCCGGTATCTGCGCCAGGGATGAACAGGAGGAACACTGATGCTGGAAACCCCTCGTGCCAATCGCCTGCATATTGCCCTTTTCGGTCGCCGCAATGCCGGTAAATCCAGTCTGATCAATGCCCTGACCAACCAGGACATCGCCCTGGTCTCCCCTATCCCCGGCACCACCACAGATCCAGTCTACAAAGCCATGGAAATCCTGCCCCTGGGCCCGGTAGTGCTGATCGATACCGCCGGTCTGGATGATGAAGGGGAACTGGGCCAGCTGCGGGTACAAAAAACCCGGGAAGTGCTGCCCAAAGCCGATCTGGCCCTGCTGGTGGTGGATGCTACTACCGGGATAACCAGCTTTGACCGGGAGATCGCCGCCCTCTGCCGGCAGCACAACCTGCCCCTGGTCGGCGTGCTAAACAAGAGCGACCTGGCTGACCCCGATCTGGCTGCTGCCCGGGCCGTCCTCGACCTCCCCTGGGTAAAGGTTAGCAGCCGTACCGGCGCCGGAATCGAAGAACTGAAACAGGCGATGATCGAGCAGGCCCCGCAAAACTGGGAGCCGGAAACTATTCTGGGCGACCTGGTCAAGCCCGGTGATACAGTGGTACTGGTCGTCCCCATTGACTCCGCTGCTCCCAAAGGCCGCTTGATACTGCCGCAAGTTCAGGTACTGCGGGATTGCCTGGATCATGGGGTAATGGCCTATGTTTGCCGGGAATTCGAACTGGAACAAACCCTGGCCAATCTCCAGCAGCCCCCGGCCCTGGTGGTCACCGATTCCCAGGCCTTTGGCCTGGTCTCCCGGCTGGTGCCAGAAAATGTACCATTGACCAGCTTTTCCATCCTCTATGCCCGCTACAAAGGAGATCTGGCCACCCTGGCCGCAGGTGCACGGGCGATCTCAGCATTAAAACCCGGGGACCGGGTACTGATCGCTGAAGCCTGTACCCATCACCGGCAACCCGATGATATCGGCAGGGCCAAAATTCCCCGCTGGCTCAATCAGCTGGCAGGCGGAGAGCTGCAGTACACCTGGTCATCCGGGCAGGGCTATCCCGATAACCTGGAGGATTTTAAATTAATCGTCCATTGTGGTGCCTGTATGTTAAACCGGCGTTCCATGCTACACCGCCTGCAACAGGCCCGCAGTCGCCAGGTGCCCATTGTCAACTACGGGGTACTGATTGCTGCCGTCCATGGCATTCTGGAACGGGTATTAAAGCCTTTTGGGTTGTAAAACAAAAAATTAAGACCCTTTGTCAATATATCTGGCAAAGGGCCTCTTATTCTTCCAGCAATTGTCTGGCATTTTCACGAAGTATACAATCCAATGTACTTTCCGATAGTCCCAAAGTTAACAAGGTCTGGAGTCCTGCTTGCGGTGCATACTCCATAATGGGAAAATCGCTGCCATACAAGAAACGGTGTGGATATTTTTCCATAAATTGGGCCAGAGTAGGTAACGCTACCTGTACCCTGGGATTACCCAGTACCCAGGAGGTATCGAGATAGACATGGGGATAGGTTTTCACCAGCTGAATGGCTTTTTCGAACTCATAAAATCCTAAGTGAGGAATCACTACTTTCAGCTCCGGCCAGCGCAACAACACCTTTTCCAAATGGTCTAACCCCAGCAGTGGGTCCTGCTGGGAGTAAGGAGCGGTGCCGGCATGAATGATCAAAGGCTTCCGCCGTTCTAATGCGGCCTGATAGATTGGTTCTAATCCGGGATCATCAGCAGCAAATTGTTGTACTGATAACTGCAGTTTAAAACCAGCAAATTGCCAGTGATCTATAACCGTAATAATGACCTCTTCCAGGTTAGTATCCAGAGGGTGAATACAGGCAAAGGGAATGAATTGCGAATACTGCTGACATACTTCTCGCACCCAGCGATTTAACTCCAGGGAAATATCCGGTTTATGGGCATAAGTGAGCAAAAAAGCCCGCTCCATCCCCATTTTCTGCAAATAAGCCACATATTGTTCCAGCTCCCAGTTGGCAAAGGGTATTTCCCAGCCAGCTTGAGCAAACCAGCGCCAGATCGCCTTAAATATTCGCTCCGGGAAGAGATGGACATGGGCATCCCAGAATTTTTTCATCTCTGGTACTCCTTTTTCTAGCTCTATTAAAATTATTATATTATATCAAATATTTCCATTCAAGATTAAAACCTCTATCTTGCCTCCTAACCAAACCGGTGTTGAATCCAGCCAATACACTGTTCCCGGTTTCACCTGATAGAGCCACCTGCCACTACTAAGCTGCCCCTCCCCCTTTAGACCGACCAGGAAAAACCAGGAACCGCCGGGGGATAGTTGCATCTGCCCTTGCAAATTGAGTTTCTGTAATCTGAAAGCCGGACAATCCAATTCCGTCAGCTGCCGTTCCAGGGTAGACACCACGATATTTTCTTCTACAGCAGCAGTGTTAAGCAGCGCCAGTCCTTTCTCTATCTGCAGTTTCCTGCCCCGTCCCCAGTCGTACAGACGGTAGGTCAGGTCTACCGCAGTTTGTACTTCCACCAATCTTACCCCGGCGCCAATGGCATGGATAGTCCCGGGAGGCACAAAGATCATATCCCCGGCCCGCACTTTCACTTTTTTCACCAGTTTTTCCAGCTGGCCCGCGCGAATAGCCGCTTCCACCTCTTTTTTTTCCACTGGCCGCTGAAACCCATAATAGATATACGCTCCTGGTTCAGTGGACCAGATATACCAGGCCTCCGTTTTACCCCTTTTGCCCTCACGCTGCCAGGCCTGGGCATCGCCCGGATGGACCTGCAGGGAAAGGGGTGCCGCTGCATCGATAAATTTCACCATCAGGGGCATACCCGGTACAGTATACCACATTTCCCCTATCCGTCTTCTCCCCTCCTGGTGCAGGCCCTGGCGCCAGAACCAGGTACCGCCCCACAGGGTTTCCTTTAACTCAGGCTGGACTGGAAGAATGCTCATTCACTGTCCCCTCGATTGTGCTGTGATTGTGTAATATACTATCGGGGACCAGGAATCCGGGTGCCAGTCCCATTGCTTTTGCCCGGTTAATCAGTCATAATAGAAGTGTGAAGAAGTCCCAAAGGAAGGAGACGCTCATGAGAGAAAAAGCTAAAAAGCTGTTGCGCCTCAGCCTGGGCCTGATTTTTCTAATCCTGGGCATCGCCGGTCTCTTTTTACCAGTTCTGCAGGGAATTCTGTTTTTGCTGCTGGCCCTCTATTTGCTGGCCCCCGATTGGCCCTGGGCCCGGAAATGGCAAAAAAAATTACAGGCCAGATATCCCGGCCTGACTAATAGATTGCGTTTCTGGAAGGGACGGCTGAAAGGCATTTACGGCAAGTAACAGCTTTCCCCCCATTCCACCAGCAGCTGTCCCTGCCCCAGTTCCGCCACTTCCTTTTCCAGCTTGTTTTGCAGCTCAGGGAGTAACCAGCCTCGCACCTCTACTTCTGCTCCATAAAGGGGTTCTTCCAGTTTCCCCTCCAGCTTTTCCAGCAGATGGAGGATGGAGCCCAAAAGCGGGTAAGGAACTATAATGGTAAATCGCCGATAAAGGTGATAGGTAACAATCCCGGCTGCCTCCAGCCCCTTAACGGCACTTTCCGTATAAGCCCGCACCAGGCCCCCTGCTCCCAGCAAAGTGCCGCCAAAATAGCGGGTCACTACCAGGACGCAGTTGGTTACCTCCTGTTTGCGCAATACCTCCAGTACCGGCATGCCGGCTGTTCCCGCCGGTTCGCCATCATCACTGAACCTTTCTGCCGGTACCGGCATTCCCACCCGCCAGGCTGGAACATTGTGAGTAGCATCCCAGTGTTTTTTGCGAATAGCCTCGACAAATTCCTGGGCTGCCTCGGCAGTTTCTACAGGCTTTACATAACAGATAAACCGGGATTTTTTGATCACAATTTCCGCCACCGCTTCCCGGCCTACCGAACGATAGCTGTCCATCCCTTGTCCTTCCTTTCTCTTTCTGTTTTCCTATGGCCAGAGACTGAGAAAATAACGTCCTTCCCGCAACAGATGTTCCGGCCAGTCAGCCGGAAAAACCGCCAGCAACTGACACCGTCTGGCCCGCCGCGCTACTTTTTGTTTGTATTTCAACACCGCCAGCACCGTTTCCCGGCTATCCGCCAATGCCTGGCCCAGGGTGAGGGGGAAATCTCTATCCTGCCCCACCAGAGACTCCCAGTTACTCAGAGTCAGGCGACATCGTTCCAGTCGCCGCAACAACAGGGCTGCTTCAGCCTGAAGTAACTGTTCCGTAGGATCCAGCTGCTGGCTGAGCAGTTGCAGGTGTTCAGCAAAAATACGTAACCAGAATAAACTCTCCCTTAACTGTCCCAGGCGGGCATGGGGGTTACCGGTGGCACTCAACCGCAATAACTGACAGAAAAAGCGGGTCTCCCGGGCCCAGTGGTCCACCAGCAGGGGATACAGGCTGGCCTGCACCTGACAGCGCAACATGCGATAAAGCAAACGCCGCAGCCAGCGGCAGGTTTCCCGGGCCAGAGCCAGGATATCTGCCTTGCTGACAAAATAGCCTCCCCGCAGCTGGTCCTGCACGGCCTGGAGGCGTTGTTGAATTTGTTCCGCCTCCTGCCGCCAGGCTTTTTCCCCTTCCGCCAGCCGGTTTTTCGCTGTCTGCAGATGTTCCTGTAATATTCCCAGCCAGAAGATTAGTTCTTCCTGTGGCATTTTCCTCCCCCCAGTACCTGTCTTCTGCTTCAATGTATGCACCCCTGGGCAGGATAGTGCATATATTGCCAGTGTAAAGGGGAGTAGTTGGTGGTATTAACCTGCCACAGGCAGAATCGACATACTGGTAGCAATACCCGGTTCTGCCACCGTCCAAACCCGGGGACGGGCAACGAGACCTTTACCTCGACTGCAGGTCGGGGTAAAGGTCTTTTTTCTGTGAAAAGGGGAAATGGGGGGCTCACCCCCCAAAACCGCTCAATAATAGTATGCCGTTAAAAGCCAGCACCACAGTCACCACACTCCAGCCCAGCAGCTGTTCCCAGGGCCGGTCCGCCAGTTCCCCCAGTAAATCCCGGCGCCGGGTCAGCAGAAGCAGCGGCACAATCGCCCCTGGCAGGGCAAAACTCAAGACCGCCTGGCTGAACACCAGGGCCTGCAGGGGATCGGCTGCCCAGAGCAAAACCGCCAGAGCCGGGCCCATGACCAGAAGCCGTCGCCAGGTCACAGGCAGGTCAAGGCCGATAAAGCCTTTTAGCACCAGCTGGCCACTCATCGTCCCCACCACAGAGGAGGAAAGACCGGAAGCCAGCAGGGCAATGCCAAACACCAGCTGGGCCAGACTGCCCAGCATTGGCTGTAAACTGTGGTAAGCACCGGTCAGACTGTTTACTGCAATCTCCTGCCGGTGGAAAACTGCCGCTGCCACCACCACCATGGCCCAGTTGATGAAAAAGGCGGTATTCATGGCCAGGGCAATATCCCGGCATTCCCAGCGAAACAGCTGGCGTAAAAAAGCTGCAGATGCTCCCTGGGGGCGCCGGTACAGCACCAGCTGAGAATGCAAAAACACTACATGGGGCATTACCGTTGCCCCCAGCATAGCCACCGCTACCAGAATCGAGCCGGCAGGCAAACGGGGAATTACTGTATGGGCCAGCACCTGCGGCCAATCAGGTTTGGCCAGAAACAATTCTATCACATAACAGAACCCAATTAAAGCTACAATGGTGCCTATCACTATTTCCAGCAGTCTTTGCCCATAGCGTTCCAGGGCCAGAATGGAAACAGTCACCACCGCTGTCAATAGCCCGGCCAGCCAGAGGGGAACCCCCAGCAGCAAATAAAACCCCAGAGCCGCTCCCAGAAATTCAGCCAGATCAGTAGCCATAGCGGCGATTACCGCCAGTAACCATAACAGGCGATTGACTCCTGGCCGAAACTGTTCCCCGCACAGTGTGGCCAGGTCTTTCCCGGCGCCAATCCCCAGTTTGGCTGACTGGCGCTGCAGAAAAATTGCCATTAAATTGCTGAGCAGCAGTACCCAGAGCAGGCTGTAGCCGAAACGGGCTCCCCCTTCCAGGTTGGCAGCAAAATTGCCTGGATCGACATAGGCCACCGCTACCACCACGGCCGGGCCCAGGCTGGATAGCCAGCTGCGGCGGGCAGGTACAGCTGCCAGATATGTCGCTGTCTTCAACCGGCATCACCCCCCGTTCTGTCAGGACTTCATTTCAGCCTATGACAGAGGGGGTAAAAGGGTGCTATTGCCTACAAAATAACAATCGTTATTCCCGGATTACCCCGGTCCAGGTCCCGGTCCCCTTTCAGTTCCGGCACCAGTTCCAGAGCCCTCCGCCCTTCCGGCGTAAAGATGGACCATTTATCACCGGAAACAAAGTGACGAATTAAGCCTGAGCGGCGGTGAGCAGCCAGGGCTTTTTGCATTTCCCCCCGCAAAGTGCCACCCACCCCACTGGAACCGTAGCCGTGGATTACTTTTACTGCCCTGGCCCGCCGGGCTTTGGCACCCCGCAGGGCCTGCAGCAAGCGCAGCCGGGCCTGCTCCACCGTGGGCATGCCTTGCTCAATATTGGCTGTTTCCAGAATCGCCATCAGTGGTCACCTCGTGTCATAATATCTCCCCTAACATTATTTTAACTCTTAAGAGTCGTAGTGTCTTCTTTTTTTTGCAATATCATACCTAAGAACTTTGAACCTTAGCAAACATTAAAAAGTGTTAGTTATCTAAAATAGAAGACTTCTCAAAAACTTCATGCTTCAGCGCTGACTTTTCAATAAATGATTGACAAAGCGAATTTAGTGAATTATAATAATAAAAGAATACATATACGGGGTATATGTAATAACTTAAAATACGGATTAAGTAGTATGATAAAGTTTTCCCTGCGTCAAATAATTTATGAAAACAAAAATATAAAGTGACGGGGGAAATTTATTAAAACTTACATAATACCAATCTAAGATGTATCAAGGTGGTGAGAATCTCAAAAAGGTAAGAAAATTTTTCAAATAAAAAAGCGGTTGAAAAGATTCACAAAACTAAACTAAAAAAGGAGAGAAGATAAAATGGAACAACCAAAATTAACTGTTATCCTTATTTCCGGAGAAATGGAAAAATTACATGCAGGTTGCTTGGTGAGTTCAGTAGCTGCCGTATCCGGCATGGAAGTAAACATTTTTGTAACAATGGATGCACTTAAAGCTTTCCGCAAAGATGTAATTGAATCCAAAAACTTCAAAACCGGTGAAATTGGCCAGGAGATGCTCAATAAGAACGTTGAACTTTTTTATCAGTTGTTAGAAAATGCAAGAGATATGGGCACCTGTAATGTATACGGTTGCGCAATGGCAATGGACTTAATGGAATGGAAGAAAGAAGATTTAGTAGACGTATTTGATGATATTATCGGTGTCACTGCTTTCCTTGGTAAAGCTGTAGGCAGTCAAATTATTGTAATGTAAATTGAAGGAGGGTAATAATATGTCTGAAGTACAAATTACAAAAACTATTGATGCTCGTGGTGCATTTTGTCCAGGACCATTGATGGAGTTAGTAAAAACAATTAAAAGAGGTAACATTGGCGAAGTATACGAATTGTTATCCAGTGACAGTGGTTCGGCTAAAGATGTTCCGGAATGGGTTAGCAAGATGGGACATGAGCTTGTTTACAGTAAGCAAGATGGGGATTTTTGGCGTATAGCTGTTAAAAAATTGAAGTAATTTATTTTTTATTTTCGCACAGGGAGGTGAACCTGATGGCCAAACGCATTATCGTTTTAGGGAGTGGCGTGGCTGGTAGCATGGTGGCCAACCGCTTGGCAAAATCCATGCAAAAGGAAATATATAGTGGCGAAGTAGAAGTGCTGGTTATTGGGAACAAAAAACAGCACCTTTATCAACCTGGTTTTTTGTTTATGTCCTTTAACGAAGGCACATTAGAGCAATTTTCCAGGGAACAAAAACATCTTTTACATCCAAAGGTTAAGTTTATACTCGAAGAAGCAACAAAAATTGATACAGCCAACAACACTGTAACTACTACTAAACAATCCTATAATTATGATTTTCTGGTGATTGCAACGGGGTCGTACCCGGATTTCAATTCAGTTCCCGGGCTGGCTGAGGCTTCACATAATTTCTATACGCCTGAAGGTGCTGCGAAGTTACGTGATGAACTCTTCAAATTTAAAGGTGGTACAATCTTAATGACCATAGATGTTCCACACAAGTGTCCTGTTGCTCCGCTTGAGTGGATTTTTATGGCAGATGAACTGTTCAGAGATTTAGGAATTCGCGATAAAGTAACACTTAAGTATACTTATCCTATTGGCCGAGTTCATTCTCTGGAACCTGTTGCCGAATGGGCAGAGGCGGAATTTGAAAAACGCGGCATCGAGTATGAAGTTTTCTTTAATCTTGAAGAAGTTGATCCAAACAAAAAACTGGCATACAACATGGACGGAACCGCGCATCCTTATGATTTGCTTATCTCCGTACCGGCGCATGTCGGAGCAAAAGTGGTTAGGGATTCCAATATTGGAGATGAAGACGGATTTATTCCCACTGACCGTTACAGTTTAAAAATGATTGGTCAAGACAATGTTTATGTTTTAGGTGATGCAACCAATCTTCCAGTAAGTAAAGCTGGTTCTACTGCTCATTATCAGGCGGATGTAGTTGTTAAAAATATTATTAGCCAGATAAAAGGACTCCCTGCTTCTCATCGTTACAGCGGTAAAGCGTTTTGCTTTATTGAGTCAGGTTTGAATGATGCAACCTATATTTGGTTTGATTATAAGACACCACCTCAACCTATGCCATCTTCTGAAATGTTGCACTGGTTTAAGCTTGCTTACAATGAATTGTACTGGTTATCCGTTCGTGGGATCATGTAAAGGGGGTGGTGAACCATGTCCCAACCCGCACAAAATGTTGTACACATCGTTCAAAATGACTCTGAAGCAGCAGGAAAAACCCATCAGCTGTTAGGCCTTCTCAATGCCGCCATTGATTCAATGGATGCTTCGGTAGTGCAAAACCTGGTCAGTACCGTGGTTCAAATCGGTGAAGTTGCCGATGAATTAAATACGCCGGAAATGCTTGAGCTTTTGCGAGAAGTTCAAAAGGCCGGTAAAAACCTCCAGTCTTTAATTGCTGAAGTAAATAAACTGCAGGAATCAGGCGCATTTGAGGTTTTAATTGAACTAGTAGGAATAGTAAAATCTGTAAAAGATTCTTCTACAGCAGGGGTTGTTACTGATATTCTGAAACAAGTAGTGGAATTAGTTTCGATGCTGGACCAAGTACTGGCTTTAGGTGGCGGCGAGCTTTTACTGGGTATGATAAATTCTTTGAATGAAGCCATAGAAGAAAACAAAAACAAACAACCCAAAAGCATGTTTGCTATAATACGGCAGTTGAATTCAGATCCTGATATCAAGAAGAGTGTGAATGTGCTGGTTTCATTCCTGAAAAAGTTTTCAGCTCATTTGAGTCTGGAAAGGTAAGATAAAAATATATATAAACCCCCACCGGTCCAGTAAACCGATGGGGGTTTTCCTGCTTAGCCAAGAATCGCTTTCAGGTCTTCTTCCGGAGTGGTGATCAGCTGCAGGTTGTAGTTTTCCTGCAAGACCTTGAATACATTCGGAGTCACAAAAGCCGGAGGAGTAGGACCTAAGCGCATATTCTTGATACCCAGGTAGAGCAGGGTGGTCAGGATAGCAACGGCCTTCTGCTCGAACCAGGACAGCACCAGGCTCAGAGGCAGGTCGTTGACTCCGCAGTTAAAGGCATTAGCCAGGGCCAGCGCGATCTGGATCGCAGAGTAGGCGTTATTGCACTGGCCGATATCGATCAGGCGGGGAATACCATCAATGTCTCCCAGATCCAGGTGGTTGAAGCGATATTTACCACAGGCCAGGGTGAGAATAACGGTATCCTTAGGAGCCTTTTCCACGAATTCAGTGTAGTAGTTACGTCCCGGCCTGGCACCATCGCAGCCGCCTACCAGGAAGAAGTGCTTGATTTTGCCTGCTTTCACCGCTTCAATGATCTTATCGGCCAGGCTCAGTACCGGCACATGATGGAAACCGGTGGAAAGAGTGCCTTTAGGCGCTTCCGGCAAGGGCGGCAGGGATTTGGCTTTTTCAATTACCTGAGAGAAATCCCGGTTCTGAATATGGGGTACACCGGGCAGCTTCGCTACACCACAGGTGAAAATCCGGTCTTTATAGGCTTCAGCTGGCAATAGCACACAGTTAGTGGTTACCAGGATAGCGCCAGGGAACTCGGACCATTCTTTTTTCTGGTTCTGCCAGGCAGTGCCCCAGTTGCCCACCAGGTGGGGGAATTTCTTCAGTTCCGGATAAGCATGGGCCGGCAGCATTTCACCATGGGTATAGATATTGATCCCGGTGCCTTCAGTTTGCTTCAACAGCTCATACAGATCCAGCAGGTCATGGCCGGTGACCAGGATACCAGGGCCAGGCTTGCTGCCGGTTTCAACAGTGGTAGGTACGGGAGTACCAAACCGTTCGGTATTGGCCTTATCCAGCAGCTCCATAGCCTTCAGGTTAATACGACCAGCTTCCAGTACCATTTCGATATGATGGTTCAGGTCAAAGTCCACGTTGGTAAGAGTAGTGAACATTGCTTTTTCCATAAAAGCATCAATTTCTTCATCGACATAACCTAATTCCCGGGCATGATAGGCATAGGCAGCAATTCCTTTGAGGGCAAAGACCAGCAGGTCCTGCAGAGCCGCAATATCTTCGTTTTTGCCACAGACCCCTACAGTGGTGCAGCCTTTGCCGCCGGCGGTTTGTTCACACTGGTAACAGAACATGTTTTCATCATCCTCCTCTTATCTTTTTTAGTGGTAAGCTCTGGTTAAATTGTAACACAGAACAAATAAAAAAAGTGTGACCGCAGCCACACTTTTAAATGTTTTTTCAGCACTAGATGTTTTTACTGATATTATCAATCACAGCATCCAGGATGTCCGTATCATCGATAATCCGCGGTCGGGCGATATTTGGATCCTTCAACTCGCCACCTTCCTGGCGTAACAGCAGGCGCGCCTCTTCTGCTTTGCCCTCTTCTACTTCCACAATTACCTTGCAGTTAACATCAGCTATTTCCTCGAACCGCCCATAACCACTGGCCATGGGGCTGGCCGCTGCCAGGGGAGATTTGCTCATATCCACCGCATGAGCGGCAGAGCGCAAAGTCAGGCCAGCCAGACTGGGTGCTCCCTCAGCACCGGCCAGATTGGTGTCCACATTCAGGTCTTCATTGTAATGGTCATTGATATCCATATAAACTTTGTTAAAGCCAGCAGCTTTCAAGCGGGCTACCGTTTCACTGGCCCGTTTGAGATTGCCAAAATAGGCCTCAATTTGCATACACACCCCTCCAGCCTTGCTGTTTAATAATAGTGTAGCCGGAGGGGTGTAGAAAGATACTAAAGGACAGAGTAAATTTCCTTGCCCTCTTCTTCAATCCTTTGCCTTAATTTACCATTGCGTAGTCAATTGAGTTCAATAATATCCACCTTCAGGATGCCAGCTGCTTCGTCTATAGCCAGGTAAAGCTCAGCGGGCAAATTTTCCGAGTTTTTTTTTATATTTTTATCCAAACCACTCATTTTAATTCTCCTTCTGTCCTTCTGGCCAGCTCCTGAAAATGTCCCCCATCGCGGAACAAAATCCGCCTAGCGCAGCTTGCCACCAAACTCCGCAGCTACAGCAGTCAGGATCCGCTCCTGCCGGGCATTTACTTCTTCATCGGTCAAGGTACGGTCAGCCGCCTGGTAATAGAGGCTGAGAGCCATGCTCTTCCATCCCGCCGGCACCTGGGTCCCCTGGTAGACATCGAAGATTTCCACCCGCTCCAGGATTTCATCGCCCTGTTCCCGCACTACCCGCAACAGTTCTTGCGCCGGGGTTTCCACCGGTACCAGCAGGGCCAAATCCCGGGCAATGCCGGGGAAGCGGGCCAGGGGCTGGTATTGTTTCACTCCACCTGCAACAGCAAAGAGATTTTCCAGGTACATTTCGCCAGTTACAATCTCCCCGCTCAATTCATAGTTTTCCACCACATCAGGGTGAAGCTGCCCGATCAAGGCCAGTTCCCGGCCGCCAGCTACTGCCCGTGCCGTACGGCCCGGATGGAAGGTGGGCAGGAAATCCACCGGCTGCCAGCGTACATCAGTAATACCTAACAGCTGAAATAATCCCTCGGCAATGCCTTTGGCCCAGTAGAAATCATAGGGCTGGCCTGCCCCCAGCCAGCTGCGAGGGCTGCTGCCCAGGCCCAGGAAGGCCAGCTCCAGGCTTTCCCGTGGCAATTCTCCTTCCCCCAGGGGCAGGAAAACATGACCCTGTTCAAAAATGGCCATTTCCCTGAGCCGCCGGTTATAATTGCGTCGCGCTGTCTCCAGCAGGCCCGGCAGGAGAGTGGTCCGCATTTGTGATGCTTCCTCACTGAGAGGATTCTGGATTACTACCGCCCGGGCCAGGGGACTGCCCTGGGGCAGGTTCAACTTCTCCAGCTGGCCGGGATTGGCAAAGCTGAGATTGATCACTTCCGTCAGGCCCGCTCCGACCAGATAGTCCCGCACCCGGGCCGCCAGGGCCTGTTCCCGCTTCAAGCGTCCCTGGGTGGTAGCCATTACCGGCAAATCAGTAGGAATGCGGTCGTAGCCATAGAGCCGGGCTACTTCCTCAATCAGATCAGCTTCAATGCTCAGGTCCTGGCGCCGGCTGGGAACTGTTACTACCAGTACGCCCGGTTCCGCTTCGTTCACGGTCAAACCCAGGCGTTCCAGCAGCTCAGCAATTTCTGCAGAGGTCAGCTGCAGCCCCAGATAGGAATTAACCCGCTGGGTTTTCAGCCTGATCACCGGTGCCTGCCACTTTTCCACCTGTACATCAACCATACCGGCTGCCACTTGCCCGCCAGCCAGCCGTTCCAGCAAATGGGCCGCCCGCCGGGCAGCTAATGGTGCCAGCTCAGGATCCAGTCCCTTTTCAAAGCGCAGGGATGCTTCTGACCTCAGCCCCAGTTTGCGGGAGGTCCGGCGCACAGTGGCTCCGGCAAACCAGGCCGATTCCAGCAGAATATGGCTGGTAGCCGCTGTTACCTCAGTATCCAGTCCACCCATGACCCCGGCCAGAGCCACGGCCCGCTGGCTGTCGGCAATGACCAGGTCATCATTGCTCAGCGTCCGCTCTTGCCCGTCCAAAGTGGTCAGCTCTTCGCCCTCTGCTGCCCGCCGCACCACAATCCGCTGTCCCTGCAAGGTATCATAATCGAAAGCATGCAGGGGTTGGCCTAGTTCCAGCATGACATAGTTGGTAATATCCACCACATTGTTGATGGGACGTACTCCCGCTGCTTGCAAACGATTTTGCAGCCATAGGGGTGAAGGCCCCAGCTTGACTTCCCGAATAACCGTTGCTGTGTAGCGTTTACATAGATCAGCAGCAACGATATCCACCTGGACCTGTTCCGCTGCCCCCGGCTGGTATTCCCGGTAATCCAGGGCCGGCAGGCGCACTTCCCGGCCCAGTAAAGCCGCCACCTCATAGGCTACTCCCAGCATGGACAGGCAATCCGACCGGTTGGGGGTGAGTTCCAGCTCCAGAACCACATCATTTAAGCCCAGAATTTCCTTGATATCTGCTCCCAGGGGGATGTCCGGAGGCAGAATCAGGATCCCGTCCTGTTGTCCTTCCGGCAGCAATCGTTTTTCAATCCCCAGTTCTTCTCCGGAACAGAGCATGCCATTGGACTCTATCCCTCTGAGTTTGCCCCGCTTGATTTTGATATCCCCCGGCAGCCGCGCTCCCACCAGGGCCACGGGCACCACATCCCCGGCCTGGACATTGGTGGCACCGGTAACGATTTGCAGCCACTCAGCTTCCCCGACATTGACCTGGCAAATCCGCAGCTTATCGGCATTGGGATGGGCTTCAATCTTTTCCACCCGGCCCACGACTACCTTTTCTATCCCTTCCCCCCGGTAGTGCAGGTTTTCCACTGCTACCCCGGAACGGGTCATTTTTTCTGCCAGTTCCTCGGGGGTAATCCCCGTCAAATCCACATATTCCTGTAACCAGTTAAAGGAAACACGCACTCTCTCTTCCCTCCAGTCTAAAATTGTTGCAGGAAACGCAAGTCATTATCAAAGAGCAGGCGCAGGTCATCGATACCGTATTTCAGCATAGCGATCCGCTCTACCCCCATGCCAAAGGCAAAGCCAGTCACTTCCTCGGGATTATAGCCGGACATGGCCAGTACATTGGGGTGAACCATCCCGGCCCCTAAAATCTCCAGCCACCCTGTCCCTTTGCAAACCCGGCAGCCCGCACCGCCGCACATCATACAGGAAATATCCACCTCGGCACTGGGTTCAGTAAAGGGAAAGAAACTGGGGCGGAGGCGGATTTCCCGCTCCGGTCCGAACATTTGCCGGGCGAACAGTAGCAGCGTACCCTTGAGATGGGCAAAAGAAATATCGCGATCTATCACCAGCCCCTCCACCTGGTGGAACATGGGAGAATGGGTAGCATCATCATCGCGTCGATAGACTTTGCCCGGAGCGATAATTTTCACTGGCACCTGAGGCCGCATGGCCTCCATGGTACGTACCTGTACCGGTGAAGTATGGGTACGCAGCAGAATTTCCGAGGTTACATAAAAGGAATCCTGCATATCCCGGGCCGGATGATCCCTGGGGATATTCAATGCTTCGAAATTATAGTAGTCATATTCTACTTCCGGGCCCTCCGCCACGGCAAAGCCCATACCCATGAAGATTTCCTGGATTTCCTCCAGCACCTGGGTGAGAGGATGCTTATGGCCTCTTAATACCGGGCGGCCGGGTAAAGTAACATCAATTTTTTCCCGGGCCAGCCTTTCCTGTTTGGCTTTTTCCTTCAGCTCAGCGGTTTTTCTCTCCAGAGCTGACTCCAATCGCTCCCTTACCGTATTGGCCAGCTGGCCGATGACCGGCCGCTCTTCCGGGCTTAGTGTTCCCATGCCGCGCAGGATTTGAGTCAGTTCCCCTTTCTTGCCCAGATATTTTACCCGTATTTCATTTAATGCGTTCAGGTCCTGAACCCCGCTGATTTCCTGCAGGGCCGTCTGTTCCATTTGCTCCAGTTGTTGCCGCACAGTCGCTTTCCTCCTTATGCCAAACTTTTTCCAACCGCCCTCGCCACAGGCTCCAGTTCCTGTAAGAGGCGGGCAAATTGCTCGAAATTGAGGGATTGTTGCCCATCACACAAAGCCTGGTCAGGCTCCGGATGCACTTCAATCAAAAGCCCATCAGCACCACAGGCTACCGCTCCCCGGGCCAGCGGCCCCACCAGCCGTCTTTGCCCGCTGGCATGGCTGGGGTCCACCACTACCGGAAAACCCACTTCCTGTTTGAGCCAGGCTACCGCCCCCAGGTCCAGGGTATTGCGGGTAGCCGGTTCAAAGGTGCGAATCCCCCGTTCACAGAGGATAATCTGATCATTGCCTTCCGCCAGAATGTATTCGGCTGCCGCTAACCATTCCTGCAGGGTGGCCGCCAGGCCCCGCTTCAGGAGTACCGGTTTACCCAGGCGACCGACTTTGCGCAAAAGGCTGAAATTCTGCATATTGCGGGAACCGATCTGGATGATATCCAGCACCTCTGCTCCCGCCCGCAGGGAATCCTCATCGATTACTTCCGAAACCAGCAAAAGTCCGTATCTGGCCTTGGCTTCAGCCAGTAATTCCAGGCCAGCTTCCCCCAGGCCCTGAAACCCCCTGGGACTGGTACGGGGTTTAAAAGCACCCCCGCGCATGACTTTTATTCCTAATTTGTGCAGCGCTTCAGCACAGGCCAGAACCTGTTGACGGCTTTCCACGGCGCAAGGACCGGCCATGGGCACCACCTGGCTGCCGCCAAAAAAGATCTCACCCACCTTCACCGGTTTAGGATTGGGGTTTTTCAATACCTGCATTTCCATCCCATGACCCTCCTTTTGCTTTAGAAATAAAATAAGCTTCGTCCCAAAATAATGGGACGAAGCCTGTGCTCCGCGGTACCACCCAGTTTCCGGCTGATAGCCGGCACTCATTAAGCATACGGGACCGTAAGTCCGATATGCCCCCCGGGATAACGGTCAGGGTGGCCGGCCGCACCTACTGGCCGAAATGGCGTTCAGCTGGCTGCTCAGGAGGGAACTTCGCTACGGCTAACCTGGCAGGGCTTCCAGTCGCCGACCCCGCCTCCCTGGGAGGTATGACCCGTGCTACTTTTCTCCGTCATCGCTTTTATTGTTTTGTTTGCTGAGTATTATATACAATTTTCGCGTTCAATGTCAAGTTATAAGCAAAATTTATCACCAGCTCAATCTGATAAAAAACTTTAATTGGACGAAAAAAAGTAATTTATGCTATAGTAACCATGAAATAAGATTAGCTTGAAGGAGATGAGGGTTGTGAACAGAAAAGCACTCACCCTGTTGCTCATACTGGTGGCCTTGCTGTCCGCAGCTTGCAGCCAGCAAACAGCCACTACCAGTGAGAAGAAAGAGCAGCCCAAGGTATTACGGGTCGGCCTCATACCCAACCAGGCCCCGGAGAAAATTAAAGCCAAATATGAGCCTTTCCGCAAATATCTCGAGGAAAAGCTGGGCCTGCCGGTAGAGCTGTTTGTTGCCACCAACTATGCCGGTGTAGTAGAAGCAATGGCTGCAGATAAACTGGATATGGCCTATTTCGGCGGTCTCACCTATGTACAGGCCAAACAAAAAGCGAAAATTCATCCTATCGTCACGGAGATTGACAGTGAAACCAAAACTACCAAATACTACAGCCTGATTATTACCCCGGCCAATAGCCCTATTAAAACCCTGCAGGATTTGAAAGGCAAAACCTTCGCCTTCGGGGATATTAACTCCACCTCCGGTTCCCTGTATCCACGGATTATGCTGGACCGGGCCGGGCTGAAGGTACCGGATGATTTCGCCAATATCATCTATACCGGCAAACATGATGCCACTGCTCTGGCTGTTCAGAATGGCAAAGTGGATGCCGGCGGCCTGGAGGGCCGAATTTTGAACAAGCTAATTGAAGATGGCAAAATCGACAAAAACAAAATCCGTATTCTGGCCAAATCTGACCCCATTGAAGGGTATCCCTGGTGTGTCCAGGACAGCATGGACCCTCAGCTGGAAGCAAAAATAGTGGACGCTTTTCTCAGCATCAAAGATCCGGAGTTGCTCAAGCTTTTACGGGCTGAAGGCTTTGCCAGGGTTAAAGCCGAAGACTACGCCTATGTAGAACAGGAAGCCAGACGACTGGGGTTGTTAAAACAATGAAGCCGATCATACAGGTAGAGAATGTCAGCAAGGTCTATGGCAATGGTACCCAGGCCCTCAAAGAAGTGTCTTTTTCAATCCAGGCGGGAGAACGGGTGGGAATTCTCGGGCCCAGCGGCTCCGGGAAAACCACCCTTTTCCGGCTTTTAAACGGCTCGCTATTACCCACTTCCGGCAGAATCTCGGTGCTGGGGCAGGACCTGGACAGGCTCAGCCATCGGGAATTGCGCCAGCTTCGCACCCGTATCTCCCTGATCTATCAAAACTATAATCTGATTTCGGAACTTAGTGTTGCCCACAATGTCAACATGGGCCGTCTGGGCAGTATCTCTCCCTGGCAGGTCTGGCGCTCCCTCTGGTGGCTGACTGCCCGGGAACGGGAGGAAATCCAGGCAGTACTGGCCAGTGTCGGTCTGGCCGATAAACTGGAAGTGAAGGCCAGTGAACTTTCCGGGGGTCAGCAGCAACGGGTAGCGATTGCCCGTACCATCCTGGCCCGGCCGCAAATTATCCTGGCTGATGAACCCATTGCTTCGGTGGATATCAACACTGCCCATCTTTTGCTCAATACCCTTCGGGAACTCAACGAAAATCACGGTACCACCCTGTTGTTCAACCTGCACCAGGTGGACTTTGCCCTGACCTACTGTCAGCGTCTGCTGGTCTTGCACAGAGGCCAGCTGGTCTATGATGGCCCACCGGAGGCTTTCCCCGGACCGGGGAGGTGGGCTGATGCTTAAGCGAATGATGCGCCATCTGACTCTGATCCTCTTTCTGCTGCTGCTGGTCAGCTGGAGTTTCAGCTATACTAAATTCCAGCCCGCTGCTTTCCGGGAAGCCGGTAACCTGAAGAACATGCAGGCCTTTCTGCTGGGCCTCTGGCCCCCGGATTTCAGCCCGGAATTTCTCAGAACTGTGGGCAAACTTCTGCTGGAAACCCTGGCTATTTCCACTGCCGGTACCGCCCTGGCAATCATGGGAGCCATTCCCCTGACTATCCTGGCTACCCCGCCCCGGGGTGAAGAGCTCTCCCGGGTCGCGCAGGGAACCCTGCCCTGGCTGCTGCGCTGGGGATTGTATTATCTCAGCCGCTCGCTTTTGAATCTCTGCCGGGCCGTCCCCGAGCTGCTCTGGGCCCTGATCTTTATCACCGCTGTCGGTCTGGGCCCTTTTCCGGGTGTACTGGCTCTGGCTACCCACAGTCTGGGCATTCTGGGCAAACTCTATGCCGAAATTCTTGAGGCGACTGACCAGCGGCTGGTAGATACGGTGCGGGCTACTGGCGCCTCTGAGCTGGCGGTGCTGCTTTATGCCCGCATTCCTGTAAATCTGCCGGTACTGCTCTCCTATACCCTCTTTCGCTGGGAATGCAACATGCGAGCTGCTACCGTCCTGGGTTTTGTGGGAGCCGGCGGGATCGGTACCCAGCTAACCCTCAGCATGCAGTTGTTTGCCTATCACGAAGTAGCTACTCTGGTGCTGGTTATTCTCCTCCTGGTTCTGGGGCTGGATTTACTGGGACAATTTATCCGCAACAGCCTGCTAAACCAGCCAATCACCTGCAAAGATGAACTGGAATAGAATAATGTTTTTCGCCTCTAGAAAAACTAATGCTGATCAAGGAGACAGGAGGCGAGAAACTTTGCAGTACCAGCAACAAAAAACCCTGCCCAGGGTAGCATATTTTTGTATGGAATATGGTCTTCACCCCCAGCTCCCTATTTATGCCGGTGGACTGGGAATTTTAGCCGGTGATTATCTCAAGGCGGCCCGGGACATGGGCTTGCCGGTAGTAGGTATCGGTATCCTCTGGGCTCAGGATTATACTGAACAATACATCGGGGCCGATGGTCGTCCCTATGATGTTTTCCCGACTTATGACTACAGTTTCCTGCAGGACACAGGTGTAACGGTTACCGTGAATGTGCGGGGCGAGGAAGTGGTTTGCCGCATCAAAAAAGTGGACCAGTATGGCAATGCTCCCCTATACCTGCTGGACACCAACTATCCCGGCAGCCGTCACGGCTGGATTACCTCCAAACTCTACGGCGGCAGAAACCAGGACCGGGTGGCCCAGGAAATTGTGCTGGGTATCGGCGGAGTGCGGGCTCTGAGGGCCCTGGGCATAGAAGTGGATATTTATCATTTCAATGAAGGCCATGCGGTTTTTGCCGGGCTGGAACTGATCCGGGAAAAAATGGCCCAGGGCCTCTCTTTTCAGGAAGCCTGGCGGGCCGCCCGCCGCCAGATTGTCTTTACTACCCATACACCGGTTCCGGCCGGAAATGAGGTGCATGACCACGGACTCCTGCAATTTATGGGCGCCTATAATGGCCTTACCTATGAGCAAATGCGTCTGATCGGCGGCGATCCCTTTGGCATGACGGTAGCCGGTTTGCGGCTCTCCTGTATTGCTAACGGAGTCTCCCGTATCCACGGGGAAGTAGCCCGCCGGATGTGGAAGCAGATAAGCAATTCTGCCCCCATCATTTCCGTCACCAATGGAGTACATGATCGAACCTGGCAGGATCCGGCCATCTGGGATGCCTATCAGAAGGGACAAAGTCTCTGGCCGGCCCACCAGGCAGCCAAACAGCGCTTAATCGATTTCATCCGCCAGCGTACCGGTACGCCTTTAAATCCCAGTGCCCTGCTGGTAGGATTTGCCCGGCGGGCTGCCCCGTATAAACGCTCGGACCTGATTTTCCGCAATACTTCCCTGATCGAGCCCCTGCTGCTGAACGGCAAATTGCAACTGGTCTTTTCCGGTAAAGCTCATCCTGCTGATGAACATGGCAAAAATATTATCGCCGACCTGGTCAAAATGGACCGCCGCTTTGGCGATGCCGTCGTCTTCCTGGAAAACTACAACATGGAAGTGGCCAAATACCTGGTTCAGGGCTGTGATGTCTGGCTCAATAACCCCAGGCGGCCCTTAGAAGCCAGCGGTACTTCGGGCATGAAGGCTGCCATGAATGGAGTGCTGAACCTGAGTGTCGTGGATGGCTGGGTAGCCGAAGGTCCCCAGCATGGTATCAGCGGCTGGCTGCTGGACCATGTAATTGAGAAAAATGCCGCCCACTGGGATCAGGACACCGAGGATCTGAAGGCCCTCTATCATATTCTGGTCAATGAAGTAATCCCCACCTACTATGAAGACAAGGACCGCTGGGGCCGGATGATGCGGGCCAGTATCGAAATGTCCCGGGAAAAATTCTCCGCCCATCGTATGATCCGGGAATATTATGAACAGCTCTACAGCAAAGGGGGTCGTGACCCTGAACGACGCACCTTTATCCATATCACTCCCGAAGGTATGGATATTTTTCAGTCTGTGCTGCCGGAAGCCGCCCATTAAAAAAGAGCCCATCTCCGGGCTCTTTTTTACAGTCCTTTACCTTTTTCCCTGGCTATGCGCAGCATTTCACCCACCGAGGCCCGGCGGGCAAACCCCCGCCTAAACGACGGAGTTCTGACGAATAGTTTCATACATCAGGATACCGGCAGCCACAGCCACATTCAGGGATTCGGCCCCTCCCGGCATGGGAATGGTTACCCGCTCCCGGGCCAGAGCCAGCAATTCAGGACTCAACCCCCGGCCTTCATTGCCCAGCAAAAGCAAGCGGGGCTGTCGCCAGTCTAACCGGTAATAGGGAACTGCTCCTTCCAGGGCAGTAGCTGTTACCCACCAGCCCAGTTCTGCTGCTGCCCGAACAGCGGCCAGGATGTCGGTCAACTCCCGGCAGGGCAGGTGAAAGATGGCACCCATGGTGGCCCGTACCGTTTTAGGATTATACAGATCGCAGCTATCCGGAGTGGTCCAAACCTCCCTGATACCGGCGGCAAAGGCAGTGCGAATGATGGTCCCCAGATTACCTGGATCCTGAATCCCATCCAGCACCAGTATTATTCCCCGCCCAAGCCGGGGGAGGGCAAAATCCTGCTGCCGTACCGGCACCACCGCCACCAGACCCTGCGGCGTCTCAGTGGCGCTGAGTTTGGCCAGCACCCCTTCACTAACCTCCTGGCAAGGAATGGCTCGTTCCTTTAACTGCCAAAACAGGGCCTGTCCCCGCTCTTTACCAATCCCGGCAGCTGTATAATAAACTTTAGTAACCGGATAATCGGCTTTCAGGACTTCTTCCAGCAAGCGCACTCCTTCCACCAGAAAAGCTTGCTGTTCGCGGCGCCCTCTGGCTGTCAGCAGGCGAGCCCGCTCCTTGATTTCCGGATTGGCTGTGGAGGTAATTATCACTTTTAGCCCTCCATCCGCAGTTTTTTCAGGGATTTGTTATCTCCGATCACTACCAGGATATCATTATTCATAATCATGGTCTGACCGCCGGGAGCGACGATGATTTCCTCCCCGCGCTTAATAGCCATGATGTTAACTTTGTACTTGTTACGAATATTGGACTGCGCCAGTGTCTTCCCCACCAGGTCATCGGGGGCAATGATTTCCAGGATACTGTAATCCCGGGAAAGTTCAATATGATCCAGCACATTGCAGGAAACCAGGTTTTGCGCTACCCTGACGGCCATATCCCGTTCCGGATATACCACCTGGTCAGCTCCTACCCTGGCCAGCACCTTGCCATGCAGTTCATTCTGGGCTTTGGCGATTACTTTTTTTACTCCCATTTCTTTCAGCATGACAGTAACCAGAATGCTGGCCTGCACATCGGCCCCGATCGCCACGATAACCTTGTCGAAGTTGGTCAGGCCCAGTTCCCGCAAGACAGCTTCATCCAGTACGTCCGCTTCCACAGCATGGGTAACAAAATCGCGGATTTCCTGCACCCGGTCTTCATCCTTGTCCACCGCCAGTACCTCATGCCCCATAGTCGTCAGGGTCTTAGCCATTGCGGTGCCGAAACGCCCCAAACCAATAACGGCAAATTGTTGCATTTTGCCTGCCTCCTTTTAACCCACCAGAATCTTCTCTTCTGGATGTCTGATCAGATTCGGCTTTTCCATCTGGGCCAGAGCCATAAACATGGTCAGGGGCCCCAGCCGCCCGATAAACATAGTCATGGTGATCAGCAGTTTCCCGGCCAGAGATAGTTTAGGAGTAAGCCCCAGGGTTAACCCCACAGTGCCGAAAGCAGACACTGTCTCAAACAGGACAGTAAGATAATCCGCTTCCTCTGTGACGGTCAGAATCATGCTGACCAAACTGACTACACCAATGGCCAGGGCAGTGATGGCCATGGCCCGGTAGATTATTTCCTGGCCCAAACGGCGTTCAAACACTTCCACTTCCGTTTTGCCCCTTACCACAGACCAGACTGCCGCAGCCAGGGCTCCGAAGGTGGTGGTCTTGATCCCGCCC
Source organism: Carboxydocella sp. ULO1 (assembly GCF_002049255.1). Classification (NCBI taxonomy): domain Bacteria; kingdom Bacillati; phylum Bacillota; class Clostridia; order Eubacteriales; family Clostridiales Family XVI. Incertae Sedis; genus Carboxydocella; species Carboxydocella sp. ULO1. Next base: position 48,236 of record NZ_BDLQ01000076.1, read on the forward strand.
CCGGTCGACCCCGGGGAAGCCCCGATAAACATCAGCATAATCAGGATGATAACCGTAGTCGGACGGATATGGGCCAGATCCAGGGTATTAAAACCGGCAGTACGCGGGGTAACTGCCTGAAAGAGACTGGCCAGAATTTTGGTATCCCAGGCCAGGGGCCGCAAAGTAAAGGGGTTACTGAATTCCAGAAAATACACGGCAACCGCACCAATGATCACCAGAGCCGAAGATATAGCAAAAACCATTTTACTGTGCAGGGACAACTGTTTCCATTTCCGGTGTTTCCCCCGGTGAATTTCAGCAATAACAGCAAAGCCCAAACCGCCCAGGGTAATCAGAGCCATCACCGTCAGATTGAGGCCCCAGTTACCCACTTCACTGGTAAGACTGGAAAAATTGCCGAACAGGTCAAACCCGGCATTGCAAAATGCACTTATACCATGAAAGATGCCATACCAGAGAGCTTGTCCCCAGCCCAGGCGCTCATGCAGAAAATACGCAATCAAAAGGGCACCTGTGCCTTCAATGATAATTGTGGTAACCAGCACATACCGGGCCAGCTTGACCATCCCCTGTAATGACCACTGGTTCAGAGATTCCCTGATCAGGATCCGTTCCTTTAACCCAATTTTCCGCCCCAGCAAAACAAAGATGTAGGCGGTCATGGTCATAAAGCCCAATCCCCCTATTTGAATAAGGCTGAGCAACACAATCTGCCCAAACAGGGTAAAGGTGGTGGCTGTATCCACCACAACCAGGCCAGTTACGCAAACGGCTGAAGTGGCTTCAAACAGGGCATCCACAAAAGCTAAGCCCTGCCCGTTTTTAGTGGCAATGGGTAAGGTAAGCAGGAAAGCACCCAGCAAAATAACAGTTGCAAAACCAATTACCAGTACCCTGGCCGGAGCTGTCAGCCAGGTCCAAATCCTTCGCATAAAATGAGCCTCCCCGGTTTTTTCAGGGTTTTTCGTCATAGATGTAAAGGGCATGGCAATGCCATACCCTTTTTTATTCTTACCCGGTATTCAGCTTGCAATTACAGGCTGGCCTTGGCTTTTTCCACCAGCTGGCTGAAAGCCTGCATATCATTGACAGCCAGGTCGGCCAGCATCTTCCGGTTGATTTCGATACCGGCCTTTTTCAGGCCATTGATCAAGCGGCTATAGGAGATGCCATTCATCCGGGCAGCAGCATTGATCCGGGCAATCCACAGTTTGCGGAATTCGCCCTTGCGATCCTTCCGGTCCCGGTAGGCATACATCAGGGACTTCATCACCTGCTGGTTAGCCATGCGGAATTTCTTGGACTTAGCACCCCAGTAGCCTTTGGCCAGTTTCAAAATCTTTTTATGTCTTCTCCGTGTTACGGTACCACCTTTAACGCGCGGCATTGACCTTTACCTCCTTTAGTAGGGCAACAAGACCCGCAGTTTTCTTTCATTGGTTTTGTCAACTACTGTAGCAGTGCGCAAACGGCGCTTGCGAGCCGGAGCTTTCTTCTCCAGAATATGGCTGTGGAAAGCTCTTCTTCTTTTGAACTTTCCAGTTCCGGTTTTCTTGAAACGTTTAGCTGCACCGCGGTGGGTTTTCATCTTCGGCATAGCAGGATCCTCCTCCCTAGTCGTGTTGTTTTGGTGCAAGAATCATTATCATATTCCTGCCTTCCACTTTGGGGGCCCGTTCCACAACGGCATAGTCCCGGACATAGTCGGCCAGCCGTTCCAGCAGCTGTTGGCCCAGCTCGGGGTGAGTGATTTCCCGGCCCCGGAACATGATGGTGGCCTTGACTTTGTCGCCATCCTTCAGAAAGCGCAGGACATGATTGGCTTTAACTTCAAAATCATGCTGCTCAATACTGGGACGCAGCTTAATTTCCTTAACACTGATCACTTTCTGTTTTTTCCGGGCTTCCTTTTCCCGTTTAGACTGCTCATAACGGTATTTGCCGTAATCCATAATCCGGCACACCGGCGGTTTGGCAGTAGGAGCCACCTCCACCAGGTCGAGATTACGCTCGGCCGCAATGCGCAGGGCATCCTTGATAGGCATGATGCCCAGCTGTTCCCCGTTTTCGTCCACTACGCGGACTTCCTTGACCCGGATCTCCTCATTGATACGCAATTCCTTGCTAATAATCAGTCACCTCCTGCTGAAATTACAAAAAGGCGGATGGATATCCATCCGCCTGAAAGTCCTCACTCTACGGCCAAGCCGTAATGTTCGACCCTATCAACCTCAGTGACCCGCTGTCCTGAGGTGAGAAGCGGATGGCTTCTGCTTGGTTGTCTCACTCAGCATAGTATAACATCCAGACCGGGATTAGTCAAGAGCTTTTTCCCGAATTTCCAGCAAGACCCTTTCCTGCAGTTCTTCCGGAGTCATGCTGCCCAGATCTCCCTGGCCCCGACGCCGTACGGCAACGGTACCAGCTTCCACTTCCCTGTCCCCCAGTACCAGCATATAGGGGACTTTCTCCAGCTGGGCCTCCCGGATTTTGTAACCAATCTTTTCATTGCGGTCATCCAGCTCTACCCGGATGCCAGCCCCCTGCAGCTGCTGATACAGTTTCACGGCGTAATCCCGGGCCCGGTCGGTTACAGTCAACAGCTTAACCTGAACCGGTGCCAGCCACACCGGGAAAGCCCCGGCAAAATGTTCGGTCAGAATGCCAATAAAACGCTCGATAGAGCCAAAGACCACCCGGTGAATCATTACCGGCCTGTGTTTTTGCCCATCTTCACCCACATAGGTCAGGTCAAATTTCTCCGGCATCTGGAAGTCCAGCTGAATGGTACCGCACTGCCAGGTCCGTCCCAGGCAATCCTTGAGGTGGAAGTCAATTTTAGGTCCGTAAAAGGCGCCATCCCCTTCATTGACCTTGTATTCCATCCCTCTGGCCTCCAGCGCCTCCCGCAGGGCACTGGTAGCCAGCTCCCAGATCTCATCTGACCCCATGGAGTCCTCCGGTCGGGTGGACAATTCCACTTTGTATTCGAAGCCGAAAGTGGAGTAAAATTTGTCGATTAACTCGATTACTCCCAGAATTTCGTCCTTAATCTGCTCTGGCAACATGAAGATATGGGCATCATCCTGGGTAAAACAGCGCACCCGCATCAAGCCATGTAATACCCCCGATTTTTCATGGCGATGGACCAGCCCCATTTCCCCATAGCGCAAGGGCAAATCCCGATAGGAATGGAGCTGGGACCGGTAGACCAGAATAGCTCCAGGACAGTTCATCGGTTTGACAGCATAATCTTCGTCATCGATTTTAGTAAAATACATATTTTCTTTGTAGTGGGCCCAGTGGCCAGAACGCTCCCAGAGCTGCCGGTTCAGAATGATAGGAGTACGGATTTCCTGATAACCCGCCTTGCGATGCTCTTCCCGCCAGAAACTCTCCAGTTCATTGCGAATTATCATCCCTTTGGGGAAGAAGAAAGGAAAACCAGGGCCTTCATCCATAATATCAAACAGCTTCAATTCCTGGCCGATTTTGCGATGATCCCGGCGTTTGGCCTCTTCCAGCCGGAACAGATACTGTTCCAGGTCTTCCTTTTTGAAAAAGGCAGTAGCATAAAGGCGCTGCAGCATCTTGTTCTTTTCACTGCCCCGCCAGTAGGCTCCGGCAATGCTCATGATCTTGAAAGCCTTGATCCGGCCACTGGAGGGCAAATGGGGCCCGGCACAGAGGTCAACAAAATCCCCCACCTGGTAAATGCTGATCACCGCATCTTCCGGCAGGTCATTGATGATCTCCACCTTGTAGATTTCTCCCCGTTTCCCGAACAGGGCCAGCGCCTCCTCCCGGCTGATTTCCTTACGGATAAAGGGCAAATCCTCTTTGACCAATCGGGCCATTTCCGCCTCGATAGCGGCAAAATCCTCGGGAGTAAAGGTATGGGGGCTGTCAAAGTCATAGTAAAAACCATCGGCAATGGCCGGACCAATCCCAAATTTAGTACCAGGGTAAAGTTTCTGCACGGCAGCCGCCATAATATGAGCGGCACTATGGCGCAGGATTTCCAGCGCTTCCGGGCTCTCAGCTGTGATAATCTCCAGCGCCCCCGAACCAGGTAAAGGCTGATGCAAATCGATAATCCTGTCATTCATTTTCCCCGCCAGAGCGGCTTTGGCCAAACCCCGGCCGATACTGGCCGCTACCTCTGCTACTGTAGTTCCCTGCGGATACTCTCGCACTGAGCCATCTTTCAAAGTAATCTCTAACTGTTCAGCCATTGATTAAACCCCCTTTTTCTGCAGACCAAAAATAAAAAGCTTTCATCCCTATGGGACGAAAGCTCTGCTTCCGCGGTTCCACCCAAATTGTTTTGCCAGCTGGCAAAACCTCTCCATCCCGATAACGGCGGGCGCCGTCCGTCACTACTCACCAACCGGTTTTGGCAACGGCACTCCGGGGTGGTTTCATCTGCTCCTCTCCTTAGCAGGGCTTGCAGCCGGTGACCCCGCCTC